>JAOAPT010000824.1 GCA_025463045.1 Candidatus Solibacter sp. | reverse complement strand
CATTCTCCTTTATCCTTGATCAGGCGTGGTGGTTGTAGACGACGTGGCCTGCGAAGCTGTCGAACGCGGCGAGGGCTACGATCCTCGGGAAGTAAGCAACCATATCGGGATTGGCTCGCATCGCTTCCGCGGATGCGAGGTCCCGCCACTGCGAGTAGATGACTACGTGGCGCTGATCCTCGGCTGCGATAAAGCTGGTCGAAATCCAGCCGTCGAGCTTAGTGACGACGCCTTCCGTATTGTCACGCAGGAGTTTGATGAGCTTTTGCTGATTCTCCGGCTCAACGGTCAGTATGTTGATAAGGGCAGTGACCTCTTTCGTCACCGCAATTGTCGTGTTCATGGTATTCTCCTTAAAAAACGTTGCTCTCTGTGCCCACACCATGAAGACGGTTCCGGCGATTCAAACGGATCGGTCGGGCCAAAAAAGATTTGGAGCAAAGCAGGCGCGGCTCATCCACATGACATAGGCACCGGCTCTCCCGCAGAGTGTGTCGGGCGGGGTGCGACGCTGTCGATCTCGCCGCAACCTTCATCCCATGCACGGGACTATTACCCGAGGTTTACCATCGGCGGATGAATTCGGCATTTCCGCCCGGTCGAGTATTCGGAACGGGCTGATGGCGTGGTACCTGTTTCGGCGCATCGGACACGTTGTACCCCTCGCCGAAGCGTTTACACATCTAAGTTGAAGGTCTGTCGCCAACCCGTCGAATGAATCCATCAAGGCCGTTCTGAGCGTTAAGAAGAGATATCGGTAGCTATTCAGTCGGCGCTTCGCCTTACATTGCGCCAAACGGAGGACGAACAAGCGGAAGGGTGTGCACCCTCATTGAATCGCCAGCGTCACGCCGTCCTGTGTATTGATGCCACCGACGACCAGCCGCAGGAGAACCGAAGGACCTGTTGGCGCATCCGGGGGAATCAAGACGTTGATCTGCTGTAATCCGGGCGTGTACCCCGGGGCTTCGCCTGCATAGAGCACCGTTGCAGCCTTTCCGCCGACCGACGCGGAGACCGGAAGCACGGTGTGCGCCAGGCCATCCGGGCTGGCATTGCCCAGCAGGCCAAAGCCCGTGCCATACAAAGTGACGATTGTGCCCGCGGGTGAAGGGGTGTTCACGCTGCCGTCCTCGTTGACGATCGCAGCTTCACCGGCCCCGGTCTGCGACGCCGTCAGAAGGGCGGGTGCGGCAGGTATGACCGGCAGGGAGACAATCGGAAAACTCGCTCCGGCGCATGTGATCTGCACGCCGGCGGACTGCTGATCGGATACTGCGGCCGGAAGCAGAAAATTGATCTGCGTAGAGGAACTGGCGAAGACAGTCGTGTCCGCATGATCGATCGACACGCGGGCGTCGGACGTGCAGCCCGGGAAGTTGCCAAAGGCGGCCAGCAGTGTGTTGGGAGCGGCTGGTCCCGGCGCGAAACTCGCCGCGTTGGCGAATGCGGTCACGCCCGCCACCTCCAGCGTGACCCTCACCGCAAATAGTCTGCCATCGGCGAACGCGAGGGTGATCCTGGTGCTTTGCGACCCCGGCATGAGACCTGCCGGATTCGGCCTTACGAGCAACGTAGCGGGAGCCGTGCCGGATGAGGGCGACACCGTAATCCACGAATCCGACGCCGTCGCCGTGAACGCAATCGGCGCGTTGGCCGTTACCTTGATCGTGCCCGGAACGGCCGTCGAGGGATCGCTTCCCAGGTTGTACTGCAGCGTGAGATCGAGAGGTGCAAGCTCGATCGCCGCCGCTCGAACCGGGATCAGATTCGTCGTCCCCACGACCAGTGGGGTGGGAACGTAACTCGCACTAATGGTCTGCAGCCCGGGCGTCTTGAAAGTGGCGATAAACGCACCGTGGCTATCGGAGAGGGTTGAACCCTGCGGCAACACTGCGTGCGCATCGCTGCTGCTGAGGCTCAAGCTTCCGTAATACCCGCTGCTCACCACGTTATTCGGCTTAACCGCGGAAACACCGATGCTGATGGGAAGGCCGGCCACAACGTCAGGGGGCACAGTGAATTGCAAAGTGTTTCTGACGAAAATCCAGGCGCCGCCAACACCCGAATCGCTGCCCGTCGCCGTATACACCTGCGGGATGC
Source organism: Candidatus Solibacter sp. (assembly GCA_025463045.1). GTDB lineage: Bacteria > Acidobacteriota > Terriglobia > Bryobacterales > Bryobacteraceae > Solibacter. The sequence goes on along the minus strand of JAOAPT010000824.1, from coordinate 3,317 downwards.
CGGCGATCAGCGTATTGCCGTCCGCTGAAATCGCGCCACCCCAACACTGGAGAACATTGTCGGGACCGGTCGTACCATAAAACATCGGCCCACGCTGGGTCCAGACTCCGTCCGTGCGTCCGAAAATCCATAGCACGCCGGGATACCCCAAAGGGTAACCGGAAACGAAAGCCGTGTTGCCGTCGCCGGATAAAGATACGGTAAGCCCGAAGGTTCCGTCGTTGATATCTTCCGACTTGGTCACCTTGCCCCCCTGCTGGCTCCAGACGCCCGCGGTCCGCGTAAAGAACCAGATCGCCCCCGCCTTAGGACCGCCGATCTCCCCAGTCACCGCGAGAGTGTTGCCATCCGACGAGAGGGATACGGCGACCCCTTCAAACCCTTCTCCGATGAAGCCGGAACCCACCAGTTTCTGCCCCTGCTGAATCCATTGGCCGTTCGCTCGCACAAAGATCCAGGTGGCCCCCGTGCGCTTGTTGTCCCCTGGCCCGCTAACGGCTATGGTATTGCCATCACCCGAGATCGCTACAGCGTTGCCAAAGGACACGTCCCAAGAATCCCCGATTACTCCAGTGCCGGCCAAAACACTCTGCTGCGTCCAAACCCCGCCGGAACGTGCCATGACGACGACGGCGAGGGTACCACCCCGCGAACTCACCACTAAAGTATTGCCATCCGCGGAGAGCGCCAATTTGGTAAATATCCCCGAGGCGGGCACAACGACTTTAGTCCCTTGTTGGCTCCAAATGCCCGCGGCGCGGGTAAAGAACCACAGGTCCGCGGCACTCCCGTTCAATTCTCCTCCACTGATGACCGCTGTGTTTCCATCGGCCGACAATGCGACGGCGTAACCTTGGAGCATAGACGGGCCGGATCCTACCAGTTTCTGCCCTTGCTGGCTCCAGACATCGCCGGATCGCGTGAAGACCCAAGCCGCGCCGCGCGGAATGCCGGGCGCCGACGTGTCATCCTGGGAGCCGCCCACCAGGGCCGTGTTGCCATCGGCTGACAACGCGACGGCATATCCCTGGCCGGCATTTCCGAGATTGCCGGAGCCGACAAGAGTCTTTCCCTGCTGGATGAATTGCGCAGTCGCTGGCAGAGAGAGCCCCAGAACAACTAGTAAGGAACAGAGGTGATGCACGGAAGTCCGAAGCGAGAATGCGCGCTGAGAAGTCACCGTATCCAGTTTACGCAAGGTGAAGGTGTCTTCATCGTGTCCCTACGCCTTCGCGTAGCCTCCTCAGCTCTACCGATATTGCTTGATAAGGCTATTCTGCGCTGGGCCATGCTGTTGAGTTTGTCCTGGAATCCGCCAGTCGCGCTCTTGTTCACCGCGGAGATGAACTGAACGTTGATGATCAGGGGCTCGTCCCGGGCGCCAGGCGAGTTTCTGGCTGGTTCCCGACAGTAGAGGCGGTGCGTATCCAAGTGCGCGGCCGCGCACGCCCGGGGGCGCCAGGCGAGGGCCTGAGTCGCGCAGCCTCGGGCTCCTTCAGTCCACTCGCGGCGCGCGCTGCTGGTACGTGAACAGAGTGCTGGCGCAGAATGTGCATAGTAGTTCGTGGTACTCGCGGTGGTCTTCTGCGTCCACGCTGATGACATGCCGCACCGGCCGGAACTTGTCGCAGCTTTCGCAGTAGGCCTCTAAGTTCGCGAGTGCGTCGAGCAGTGGATTCGTGCTCATCGCTGCCATTATGCAGCCTTCGTCAACTTCCGCCACGCCGCGTTCAGCCGCTTCACCTCCAGGCAAAGTCCGGCGGGTCTGATGGCATGGTGGAATCATGCCACTTGCCGTCGATGTCTCCGACCACGAAGGGCTGGGGCGTTGCGCGGCGCGGCGCGCCTCTCGCCTCTAGCCGAGCCGACGAGCCTCATTTCACCAGGCGCGGCCCTTTGCGCGGATCGACCGAGGGTCCGCGATAGCCCGCCGCGGTGACGGTAAGCTCATCCTTGTCGAGATTATTCGCCAGGTCCCGGAGCGCTTCCGGCACGGACTCGCCGAACCCGCCGCATCCCTGCATCAGGTCCTCGCCGATGAGGGCAAAGACTTGGTTCCCGTCCCCCATCATGCGGATGTTGTTGGCTGTGATCGACCCCATGGGGAAAGTTTACTCCGGGAGATTGAGGTCTGCACGCGTGCGAGCGGCGCCGCTTCCACTCCGCGCGAGTAGCGGCATCTACGCGCTCCATTGAACTAAAAATACTCTGCGCAGACCGGCGGCCTTTTCGGGTTCGAGAGATCTGCGGATCGAAGGCAGTATGCCACGAACGTCGGGTTCACCGCCAACAGCTGACCGAAGGGCCACGTTCAAACGGAAATATTCATCATCCTTGGAAGGAGACCCGTTGCAGGTGGTACACGAATGTGATCAAGTCGGCTTCTGCGCCTTATCATCGACAAGCCCGCCAGCGCCAATCCAGCTAGCGCCGCTGATCCAGGCTCAGGCGTCAGAAAAGCGCGGATTTCGCCGCCGGGGTTTTGCGTCGTGTGGATGTTGAGGTAGGTCATGTCGTTCTCGAAACCGGCGACAAATACCGCTTCGGCGCTCGCAACTGTCCCTCCGTTCCCGGTAATAAATGCCGGATTGTAACTGGCCGTTTGCGTCAGATCGAGCACCCCGTGAAAGGATCCCGATGTAACGCCCAGTGGAAAACCTGGAAAGGCCGGCACCGTAGTCGCCACTCCGGCATTCCCCGGAGGTGAGATGCAGCAATGAATGTGCGCAGCTACTGTAGGCGTGGTCAGCCCAGAGAACGTGAGGTCGATGGTAAGCAGTTGCGTCACGGTGTCGAAGCTAACGGTCGTGAGGCCCGTCCCGGGTGAGACGACGACTGGATTTTCGTTCGCGCCCGATAGAGCCGCCGTGAACGTAATGGTTGCGCCATAGTTCAGGCCGACAAGTCCCGTCAATGACAATAGGACTGCCAACGTCCTAGCGTGGATTCTGAACATACACGCTCCTTATTGAAAGCTATTCCCCTGGATAGATGCTAAGTCCGGATAAGTGGCAGGTCAATGCTCGAGTCCGGCTGGAAGTGCGAAGCCGCCCAGGTTCTCCGGACTGCGCCTTGCCGGGTAAGCGCATTTGTGCGGTGCACGACGAAAGATCGCGTTCAGCGGCGGACCCGGCGTTGGAGCGCGGGATTGGCAACCCTGTTGAGCGGAGCACTCAAGGGCGATAACCCGTATTATCGGTAGCTACGAAGCTTGGCCCGGTTACGATTCGCCGGCCCCGGGTGTTGGACTCGCGCTTGAAATCCATCGACGATGCTCCCATCCTCGGCCGAAATGAACTGCACGTTGATGACTAATA
>JAOAPT010000796.1 GCA_025463045.1 Candidatus Solibacter sp. | reverse complement strand
GGTGCGCCTGCTCCATCCCGACCAGTGCCCGGAAGAGAACACGCGCCGCCTTGCCGACCTGCAGATGAAGCGGCTCAACGCGATTCGCTCGGTCCTGATGGACCCGGAGTCGCGCGCGGCTTACGATTGCTCGCTGCTCGCGCCTCCAGTCATTGCCAAACGGCCGGAACCGGTTCTCTGGTGGCACGGGCCACGCGCCGGCGTCGCCGCCGTACTCCTGGTGCTGCTCTTCTGCGCCGTGTTTCCGCTGCGCCCGCCCCCACTACCGCAGATCGCGCAAGCCCGCGTACCTGCCGCCCCACCGCAACACGTGAAACCATCCCGCCGCAACGCATCGCGCGGCGCCCGGCGATCCACACCGGTCGGTGAAGAGCCGGCATCCGAAGTCCTTCCGAAATACCACGCGGACTCTCCGCCCGCGCGGACCGAAATGCCAACTGCCTCAAGCCCTTCGCCCCCGCCTCTCCAACCGGCGCTGGCGGAATCAGCCGCGCCGCAGACGATCGCCGGCGAATGGCTGTTCGTCAACTCCGCATCGGTCAAGAAGGCGGGATATCCGCCCGAGTACATCGAACTTCGCGTGAGCGACGATCACGGCGCAATCCACGGACGCTATCGCGCGCGCTACCGGGTGGCGGACCGCGCCATCTCGCCGAATGTCGTCTTTCAGTTCGAAGGCCGCACTTCCCCCGAAGGCGGCGTCCTGCCCTGGCACGGCGCCGGCGGATCGCAAGGGGAAATTACCCTGCACTTGCTGGCCGACGGAGACCTCGACGTCGAATGGGCGGCCAACCTGATGGGGGAAGAGTTGGGATTGATTTCCGGGAAAGCGAGGCTGGTCCGCAAGCTCGAGTGACCTACCAGAAGCGATACCACCTGCGGCGTTTGATGGGAAGCGGTGTGCTGGTAAGCGGCACGCCTGCGAGCGCGGCGCGCGGATTCTCTTCGAAAACGCGCAGCGCGGCCTCGTCACCGAACTCCTTCGCCACGTAGCGCATCGGTTCGTCGAGCGCCGTCGTGCGCCACCTCGTATCGTGCGCATCGCTCGCCAGAAACTGCACCAGGCCGCGCGACATCAACTCGTGCGCGCAGCGCTTCGCGGTATTCCCGAAGCGCCCCGAGAACGATTGCGCCGTCACCTGCAGGTGAGCCCCCTGCGACACCCACGCTTCCAACTCGGGCAGCCGCCGCTGCAAGAGCTGATTTCGTTCCGGGTGCGTGACGATCGGATGCATTCCGGCGCGGATCATTTTGGAAAACAGCTCACCGGTATTCTTGGGAATGAAAAAATCCGAAAACTCCACCAGCATGTACCCGCGATGATTGATCGAGTACTTACCTGGAGATCGCAGGCAATCCTCGACATTTTCCAGCGTCAGGTGGAAGTCGCACCCGAAGTGAATTCGCGGCGACTCCCCGGCCGCCGCCTGGAGCTCGCCGATCTTCTGTTCCACCACCAGCGGATCGAAAACGTATTCCTGATTGGCGTGCGGGCTGGCCACGATATCGGTAGTACCCGCCGCCGCGGCCATCCGCAGCATCGCGACCGATTCCTCCAGGCTCTTGGACCCGTCATCGAGTCCCGGCAGGATGTGGCTATGGATGTCGATCATGGGAAGACGCGCGGACTACAGCTTCATCCGTTCGAGTTTCCGGTACAGCGTCTTGCGTTCGATCCCCAGAATCTGGGCGGCCTTACTCTTATTCCCGCCGGTCGCGGCGAGCACTTTGCGGATCTGATCCTCTTCGGCGTCGGCCAGCGTTTCCACCGGCTTCTCGCGCGAATCCATCGCGGTGAGCGCGTCAAGCACCGCTTCGCTATCGATCCGGTCGGAGAGAATCACCAGCCGTTCCACCACATGCTGTAACTGCCGCACGTTCCCCGGCCAGGTGAAATTCTGAAATTCGCGCACTCCGGAATCCATCAAACGCACTTCGCGATTGTAGCGGCCGTTGTATTTGTTCACATAGAAGCGCGCCAACAGCGGAATGTCGTCGCGCCGTTCGCGCAGGGGCGGCAGCACGATGCGGACGGTGTTCAAGCGGTACCAGAGATCCTCGCGGAATTTGCCGTCGTCCACCATGCGCTGCAGATCGCGATTGGTCGCGCAGATCACGCGCACGTCCACTTCCTTGGCGCGCGATGCACCCACAGGACGGATCTCGCGCTCCTGCAGAAAGCGCAGCAGATTCGCCTGAAAGCTCTTCTCGATCTCGCCGATTTCGTCGAGGAACACCGTGCCGCGGTTGGCCGCCTCGAAGACGCCGACACGATCGCGGTCGGCCCCGGTAAACGCCCCCCGCATCGCGCCGAAGAGTTCGCTCTCGAGCAGCGAGGGCGCAATCGCCGCGCAATCCACCGCGACGAAGGCCTGCTTCGAGCGCTGACTGAAGCGGTGCACCATTCGCGCGACAAGTTCCTTGCCGGTGCCGGTCTCGCCTTCAATGACCACGGTCGCGTCGGTCGGCGCCACGCGCGTGACTTTCTTGTAGACCTCGACCATCGCCGCCGAACTGCCGATCATCGAGCTCTCGGGCAGATCCTCTTCCTCGGCCTCGGGTTCGTTATCGTTGCGCGCCGCCTCCGCGCGAGTCACCGCGCCGAGCATGGTATCCAGCTCGAACGGCTTGGCGATGTAGTCAAAGGCCCCGCCGCGCGTCGCCTCCATAACCGTTTCCACTGTGCCGCGCCCGGTCATCAGAATCACGGCGCAGCGCGGATCCCGGCGTTTGGCGGCATTGAGCACGTCGATCCCGGTACGCTCGTCGATGTAGATATCGGTGATCACGATCGGGTAAGCGCCGTCGTCCAGGCGCTCGATCGCTTCGCCGGTGGTCGATACCGCATCCACCGCGTAACCCTGCACTTCCAGCGCCGTCTTGATCGTGAATTGCAGCGCTGGATCGTCTTCCACTAAGAGTAGTTTCTGCATCTAATGTCGTTCCGCGGCTGTGGGCACCTGCGCAACCGCGCGCGCCGGCACTACCACCGTGAAGCAACTGCCCGCACCCGGCCGGCTGGTCACTTCGATTCGTCCTCCGTGCTGCTCCACAATCTGTTGGACGATGGAGAGCCCGATTCCGGTCCCCGCCTCGCCGGATTCTTCCGCTTTTTTCGTGCGATAGAACTTCTGGAAGATCTGTTTGACTTCCTTGTGATCCATCCCGATTCCCTGATCTTTTACGGCAATGCGCACCAGGGCTTCGTCTCTCCAGGCGGATGTGGTGACCTCGGTACGCTGGGGCGAGTACTTCACCGCGTTAGTAAGTAAATTGTAGCAAGCGTACTCCATAAGTTCGCGATCGCCGGTAACATTCAGGTCCTCCGGAATTGCCTCGAGGGTGATTCCGATGTGTTTGCGTTCGGCGAGCGGGCGCACTCGCTGCACACAGATATCCATCATCTCTTTGACATTGATCGCCTCGCGCTTCAATTCCATCTGTCCCGCAGAGAGACGCTCCACATTCAGAAAAATTTCGACCATGCGCGCGAGGCGCTTGGATTCCGAGTTAATCAAAAGGGCTATCTGGTGGCGTTTCTCCTCGGTCAGCGAGTAGCGCGAGATTAGTTCGCTCGATCCCTGGATCGCGGAGAGCGGAGTGCGCATTTCGTGAGTGACGAAGTGCATCGCCTGCTGATAACGTTCTCGCGATGCCTGTTCGACACGGAGATTTCGCCGCACTACCAGGTGATAGTAAGACGCTGCCGTCAGCGTGCCAAGCCACGCCACGAAGAACGAAGTCGCAAACGGGAAGACGAGCTGGTGCGTGAAAAAGACGTAAGGGATCAGGGTCGCGGTAAAAAGAATCAGGGCACCGGCAGCGTAAGCCCACCAACCGGGAAGATACCGGAAGGCGAGGCCGATCGCCGCAAGCAGGCAAAGCACGATCAGGTTTTCCCACTGATTCCCCACGTCGGTCAGGAACAACCGGTGAGCCATGGTTTCGAAGGCCGCGGCATTGATCGCGATGCCGGGCGTCAGGCCGAAGGGAGTGAACAGGCGGTCGTGCGTCTCCGAGTTGGCGGTGACCCCGATGAATACGACTTTGCCCGCGAACTGCGCGGCGGCCGCCGGGTCGTCCAACAGGCGTTTCATCGAGACGACGGGCACAGTCATGTCGGGCGGGAAGAAGCGAACGCGCATCAGGCGGCGCTTCGGGCGCTTCTCTTCGAGCACCGGAATGGTGACGTCGCCGACGGCCAATTCCGAGCGGATCAGCCCGCCGCGCAGCGCCGTAAAATCGAGGGCTTCGCGCGGCGTAGCGACGCCGCGGCTGAGCAGGAACGCCTCGAGCGCGAGCGCGCCGTGCTGCTCTCTGGAATTGTGCTGATAGAGGAGGATCTTGCGAGTGACGCTGTCGCCATCCGGCGCGGCGGAGACGTGCCCGAGCTTGGCATTTTGGGCGAATTCGGGGCGAGGATTTTCCCAGATCCGGTCGCCATCGATCAACTCGGTGGAGAGCACCAGATTCGCTGTGGATTGCAGTGCGCCGGCGAGCGCCGCATCTTCCGCAGGCGCGCCCTGATCGGCCAGGATGACGTCGATCGCGACCACTTTGGGACGGGCCGTGGCGAGCGCGCGGAGCGCCTTTGCGATCGGCCGCCGGATGCCCCGGATGCCGCCGCAATCCATCAGCGTGAGTTCGTCGATCGCCAGGATTAAGGATTCCGGGCGAATCGGTAGCGGCCGGGCGGCGCGAAACATCGCGTCGTACGCGTAGATGTTGATCTGGGGTCCGAGGATGTAGCTGGTGAACAGTGCAAGTGCGAAGGAGGCTGCCAGCAGCCCCACGTATGACGCCGTACTGTTCCAGCCCACCCGAAAAGGAAAACGCACTTCTTCCTCAGTATAACGGGAGGAAGAAGTGCGCTTTGGTTAGTGCTGCCGCTGTGCTGCTTACTGCCAGGTGACGAGTGCGCCGGTACCGGCGAAGCTCGAGAAGGTACCGTCCACTGACCCGCCGATTTTCGGCAGGTTGGCCTTGAACGTCGAGTTGGCGTTGCCCGAAGCGACTTCGAGGATGCCCTGGATATTGCCGGAGCTGGCCGGCAACTGCGTGAGGATCGAAGTCGGGACGGTGAACGTTCGCTGTCCGGCCGTGGTCAGACAGATGAAGGTGGTGGAGGTGGTGGTCGCGCTGGCGCCGGTGCCGGAGCTGCTCGAAGAACTCCCGACGATCTCCACCATGTCGGAGGAGTTGCCGCCGGTCCAGTTGACGGTCAGCGGAGTGCTGCGATTCACCGAGCTCGGCAAGCCGCCCGTGACGGTGAGCGCGGTCGCGAGGCCGAGCGAACTGCTGAACGATCCGACATCCGGACCGCCGGCGCCATTCAGCGTGTAGGTGCCCGCCGGGAGGGTGAAGTTGACCTGTCCCGGAATCGAAACACCCAGACCTTCCGTCGTCGAGAGCGAGTAGACGTTATCGGTCTTGGTCAGCGCTTGGTTGGTCAAGCTGGAACCAGCCGGCCCGGTGATGCTGACCGTGCCGGCATCGAGATACGTCAGACTGCCGCCGCCGCTGACCGACCCGGTGCTGGTGGCTTGGAAGATCTGGCAGCTTCCGGACGTGATCACGTTGACATTCACCTGACCGGCGGATGCGAGTTGGAAGCCGGTGAGCTGAGTGAAACCGCCGCTGATCAAGTTCGACTTCACGGCGCCGACCTGCGGAATAGTGATTCCGAATTGCGTGATTGAGAAGTTGCCGGCCGTGATCGTGCCGCCCTGATCAAGGCTCTGCAACTGTGAAGTGGTGTAGCCGGGGATCACGCATGCGTTCGCACCCGCGTTGGGCGCGATGGAAATCGACGTGGCCGGGCTAAGTTTGCCGTTCACCGAGATCTGCAGCGATACCGCGCAGCC
>JAOAPT010000793.1 GCA_025463045.1 Candidatus Solibacter sp. | reverse complement strand
ATGCCGCTTCCCGGACTATGCCGCGAGAATCAAAACGTAGTGGCGCAAGGCCCGTAGAATGCAGAGTTGCTTGCGCGTCAGGCGTTCAACATGCGGCATAGTCCGGCGGCTTGGGATCAGAGTTGTTTGAGAAAGGCCAGCAACTCGTCGTCCGGTTGAAAGCGCTGGGGAGCGCCTTTGAGTGGATTGGTTTTGGCTAATGCCTGTTCCTTCAAGGCAAGGTCGGCATCGAGATAGATCTGGGTCGTTTCGACAGACTCATGACCGAGCCAAAGCGCTATCACTGCTCGATCCACGCCGCCCTGTAGTAGTTCCATGGCTGCGGCATGGCGAAGCACGTGGGGTGAAACTCTTTTCTTGCGTAGTGACGCACAGTGTTTCCGCGCCTGCGCCACGTGGCGTGCCATCAAGTGCTGAACACCATCGGCGCTCAGAGGTCCGCCTCGACGGCTGGGAAACAACATCTTGGAATCTTCTCTGCCTTGTTCCCGCATCCAACTTTTCAGGACTGCGACCGTGGGTTTGGCCAAAGGCGTACATCGCTCCTTTCGTCCTTTTCCCCTACAACGCACATGTGCGCCGGCTCCGAGCGAGACGTCCTCGTGCCGCAAACCGGTCATCTCGCTCAATCGTAGGCCGGTCTGAACGGCGGTGAGCAGAAAGGCGTGGTCGCGACGCCCCAGCCACGTGGTTCGATTCGGTGCCGCCAGCAGAGCCTCGATCTCGGGCCGGGTCAGAAAGCCCACCAGTGCACGGCGCTGCCGTTGGTTTGGAATCGCCAATACTCGCTGGATGATTCCGCTGTGCGCCGGCGCTTCCAGCGAGGCGTAGCGAAAAAATGACCGGATGGCCGTCAAACGCAGGTTCCGACTTCTGGCGCCATTGTGACGGCGGTTCTCCAGATCTTCCAGGAACGCCCCGACTAAAGAAGCATCCAGATTGTCCAGACCCAACTGAGAAGGGGCCTTATGGAGCCGTTTCTGGGCGAACTGCAACAACAGGCGGAACGTGTCGCGATAGGAGGCGATGGTGTGAGGGCTGACTTTCCGCTGCGTCATTAGACGGGTAGTGAAGAACGACTGCAACAAGGCAGGAAGGTCAGCGGGATCCCGCATTCAAGCCCTCCCATCGTTTCTCCATCCTCTTGGCGGCTGCCCCCAACAGTTCGGGAGTGCCGGTCAGATACCAATACGTATCGGTGACATGGGCATGCCCGAGATAGGTCGACAAGATAGGCAAGCGCCGCTTAGGGTCTTCGCCGTTGCGATACCAGCGCAGCAGAGTCTCGACCGCGAATCGGTGACGAAAATCGTGCAGGCGCGGGCCGCGGCTGGCATCCACAGCCCGCAATCCAATCTCCCGGGATAGGATGTAGAACGCCCGGTGGACCTCGCCTTTGTCCAGTCGGTTGCCGTTCAGGTTTACCAGGAAATATCCCTCAGCGCACACACCGAAGCGCTCATCCCTGCGCTTCGCGTAGTCGGCCAGGACCTTACAAGTCGAGGTATGCAGTGGAACCAGGCGGGACTTTCCGAACTTGGCCCCTCGAATCGTGAGAATGCCTTCAGACCAATCCATATCGCCAGGTCGGAGGTTGAGCGCCTCACCCAATCGCAGGCCCGTGACCGCCAGCAGCCCGAACAGGCAGTGATAGGTCCAAGGCCGCAGCGGATCAATGGAAGGCCGGTTTTTGGCAGCCTTCAGCAATGTTCGGATCTCGCGCTCGGAATAGAAGTATGGCTGAGCGCGTTTGGGCCGATAAGGCAGCAGACCGAGCGGCGGAACTTCCGTCGAGGGATCCGTCGCACTCCAGTGGCGGGCGAAACCACGCACAACACTAAGTCGCGCCGCCCATTCAGCCGGTTGCTGGTGCCCATGCTGGGTCGCCCACTCCGCCGCTAAGGCGACGGTGATGTGGGAGCTGTGTTTTCGTGCCAGGAAAGCCGCGAACTCCTTCAGCCCAGCCTCATGCCGAACCAGCTTGAACCCCAGGCCGCGGCGCAAAGCCAGGTAGTCGCGGATACCTTTCTCCAGCCGATTCATCGGCCACCTCTCGGCCACGGCAACGCCAAGGTGTGCAAGGCGGTGACGTCTACTTTGGCGTAGATCGCCGTCGTGTTGGGGCTTTGATGCCGCAGCAGTTCGCCGATTTCATCCAGCGAACCTCCCTGACGAAGCAAGCTCGTGGCTAGCGAATGCCGAAGCACATGGGCGCCAGTGTGCCTCGACTCTACGCCGGCATGTTTTAGAGCGCGCCTGACCAGCGAGGAAACTGTCGACGAGTTCCCCAGGCCGACTAACGGCGCCCGGTGGCGAAGGAATACATTGCGAGTAGCCGAATGTGGACGGTCGTGACGTAGATAGGCGGCGAGCGCGGAGCCTACATCGTTGGCCAGCGGCAGTTGGGCCGATTTCCCGCCCTTTCCACGAATGGTGATCTGGCCCGTGTTCCAGTCGATATCGTCCAAATTCAGCCCAACGACTTCGCCGGCGCGTACGCCGAGCCTGGCGAGCAGCAGTAAGATGGCATGGTTCCTCCTGCCAACAGACGTCGTTCGGTCGCACCGCTTCAGAATCCGTTCCACCGTGGCAGCCGGCAGAAATCTCGGAAGCGTGGAAAGCGACCATTTGGGGACCGTGGGGACGCAAGCAGCAAGATCGGTAGCGATTACTCCACGGTGTCGCAGATAGCGAAGGAACGATCGAAGCGCCGTTACCATCAGCCCGGCCCGCACAGGACTCAACTGACGTGCGTGACGCAGAATGAATCCGGTGACGTGCGTTGCGCGTAGCATGGCGAAGTTCGGAACCGCGTTGTGAAATCGCTCGGCCAAGAACTGCTCCGCGACGGGCAGGTAGTTGAGCAGCGTTGCTGGGGACAGGCCGCGTTCCTGCAGCAAGTAGCACCGGAACTCGTTTATGATTCTCGTCCGGGCGTTGTCGGCGACCGGCTGCGGGTGCCGTTTCACGACACCTTTTTGACAAAGCATCGCCAGCAGTCGCTCCAACGTTTTCGGTTCGCCTCTGCGGATCAGGTGCTGACGGCGGCGCGGCCGCAGGAATCGATCCACAACCTTGCTGTTCAGGGCCTCGACAGCTATGTGTTTCTTCTTCAGCCAGCGGCTGAAATCGGCAATGACTACGATCTGCTGCCTGATCGAGTCGTGAGTGTAGCCCTGTTCGGCAACAGCCACTGCATAGGCATCGAGGTGTTCATTCAAAGGCCCCTGGCGAAGCCGTTCAATCGTGCTTGAGAAGGTGAAAAGTTGGTTTATCACTCTCCCAGAGTGCCAAGCAAGAGCCCAAACTATGCCGCATTCCCGATGTCCAAACACCTACGAATGGCGGTGTGCGTGCAAACAGGCGGCATAGTCCGGGAAGCGGCATAGTGGCGGAGTTGATGGGGGACAATGTGCGTCTGGATGCCAACCCGTTCGGCAGCCTCACACAACGTTTTCCGCAGCGACGAGAGCAGCGCGCCGGCCGGTGGGCCGCGGCAAAAGGAACCGCGGATCCGCTGCCGGCGGCAGCGTGCGCAGGAAGCTGAGACGCTCCATCACCACGCGCACTTGATCGTCCACGGGGACCCAGCGTTCGCTGTGCGGCTTGCCATGCGGTACGTGGAGGCTCCATCGGTTATCGCCCAGGTGCCGCAGGCAATCGGGCGCCAGATCGACGCATTCTCCAATCCGCATACCAGTCAAGCGCTGCAGCAACAGGGCGCAACTGAAAATATCCGTTGCCGCTGCCCAGTGTTGTTGCAGTCGCGCATCGTCTTCGGGAACCAGAGGGCGCGGCAAGCGAAACTGGCGGGGTGGTATATCCTGGCCTCGCAACAAACCGGGCGTCGGGGGATGCGGCGAATCGGCGAGCAGATCCAGCAGTGTGCGCAAGCGCAGCACATGTTGGCCCCGCGTGCTGCTGTCGAGCGGGTTGCCCTTGGCGGTGCGAAGTTTCCACAGGTACTCCAACCAGCCCAACAGATGCGGATCGCGGCGCAACTGGGGCGGCTTGGAGACTTCCGGGTAATGCTCCTTCAAGTACTCCACAAACAGTCGGACCGTCTGCCGGTAGTGGTAGATGGTGGAAGTCTGCAAGGTGGTTTCCAGCAACCGTACGCGCGCGTCCAGCGCTTTCTGCAAAGCATGCTCTGGCGGATTCATGGTTGTGCGATGCGCGCCGGAGCCGTTTGCTTGGCGACGGCCCGGGCATATTCCTCATAAACGTCCTGCGGACTGATCTGGATGTAGAGCAGAGTGGTCTCAATGTTGGCGTGGCCCATCAAACGTTGCAGCGCCGGAAGACTGACGCCGGCGCGGATCATGTCGCCGCCGAAGGTGTGCCGGAAGCGGTGCGGATTGGCTTTATGGATCGTGGTCATCGCGCGGTGATGGCGAAACAGGCTGCGCCACCCAGCCTTGGTCATCGGCTTGCCGCGCGCTTTCCCTTTGAGGCTGACAAACACCTGCGCGGCGTTGGTCAGCGGACGCTCCGCCTTCAGGTAGCAATCCAGCAAACGGATGGTTTCCGGCGGCAACGGCATCATGCGCACTTTTCCCCCTTTGCCGCGCACCCGCAGTTGCGCTTCGCTCAGCAGCAGATCTTCCAACTGCAGCGCCAGCACTTCGCACGACCGCAACCCGTTGAGCAACAGCAAACCCACGATCGCCAGGTCGCGCGCCGTGCGGAAACTGGACCAGAACCTCTCGACCTGCTCCACACTCAACGGCTCGATGACGCGCGGCGGCACTTTCAGACGCAGATCCGCGGCCACCGCGCTTTTTCCTCTGCGATAACGCCCCCCGGGGGACGCCCCCCATACACGCTGCAACCGGTAAGGACCATGAGGCATCTCCACCTGGAAGTGAAACCGAAACAGTCGCCGCAGCATCGCCGACCGGCTGTTGATCGTTTCCGGAGACAGCTTGGGCAACTCCTCCCGCTGGGCTCGCACATAGTCGACGAGCATCGTTTCGGTGAATGCAGGCGCATCCGGGCGCATCACGTCCACGCCGGGTTGCTGCGCCCACCAGCGGATAAAATGCAGCAGCAGATGTCCATAAGCGCGCAGGGATAACTCATTCAACCCGCGCACGCGCTGCCTATCTAAAAAGCGGTTGACCCAGGCAAGCTCGCCGCCGTCTTGTTCCACCACTCGGTACGGGGAAGCGCTGGCCGTCCCATCGTTACGGTGCTCGAGCAGAAACTTCATCTTCCGGCTTGCTCCAGGTAACGGGAGAACTCCGCCGCGCTGCCGCCGGCGGCAAAGAAACGGTTGGGATCGAATCCTTCCGGCAAAGCGACCGGCAACAGGCGCAAACCTCTTTGTGCCAACCGTCGACTCCACAACCGCGCGGCACGCGGGCCACTGCCGTTCTCATCGGCATCCAGGCATAAATACACGGTCCGCTCCCGGCCGTCGCATAATTGGGCCCGCTGCCGGTCATTAAAATGGCTGCCCAGCAAGGCTACCGCATTGTCGAATCCGGCTTGCCACAGCGAAGCCAGGTCGAACAATCCTTCCACCACGATCACCGTCTGGCAGGCTCGGGCGCGGCCCCATCCCCAGAGGCCGCCTTTCGGACGTGCGAGAAAGCAGTGACGTACGTCAGCGCGGTCTATCCGGCGACCGTACATGCTGGCCGTGTCGGCGATCGGAAACGTGACCGCCCGCCACATCCGGTCGCGGCCGTGCGCATCGATGAGCCCGCTGGAGACGATCTCCGCGCGCGCATAACCCAGGTCTTCGAGATACGACCGCAAGCAACCGCCGGGCGCATAACCGATGCGCATCCGCTCCACAATCTCCGGGTCCTCAATGCCGCGGCTGCGCAGGTACGACTGCGCCTCGAGGTGGACACGGAGTTGATGCTGATAAAAAGCGCAGGCATCGCTCCACAGTTGCTTTCCGCGCCCGTTGAGTTTTGCCAGCGCTGCCTGGAAATCCAGTCCGTGCAGCAACTCCACCAGCCGGATCACATCGCCGCCCTGCCCGCATCCGTGGCAGTAGAACACATTCTTGCGGCGATTGACATAGAACGAAGGCCGGCCGTCGTCATGCAGTGGACACAGTCCACACACCTCGTCCCGCTCACTGTATGCCGTCGGTTTCCATCCATGTTGTTCCAGGTAGGGGAGCAGCGGAACGCTCCGCCGCAAGCGATATCGTTGGTCTCCCGTCATGCCGAGCTGGTCTCCGGGATCAGCATACGGCGGGCCGCCTTCCAATCCCAGGCAAACAGGGTGGGCGGTTGCGCCCACCTTCCGATGAGGCTCAGCCACAGACTTTCCCATCGGCGTTGGAACCAGCGCCGCACCGTAGAGGGATCCGCGGAACGCTCCCCGTCCGCGCTGTCGGGAATACATTTCTCCACCACACGCTGCGGCTCGCTGGCTAGCTGTGCGGCTTGTTGGCGGGCCGCGAGGCTGTAGTGCCCACCGGGCACCAGCCAGTCGGGCAGCATAGTCAGGGTCCGGTCGCAGAGTCTGCAGATACCGCGATGAATCCGGATCCAGGTATGGTTAGCATCATGGGCTTGCCGCTTACGCCATCCATGCCCAATCACAGAAACCTGTTGGCATGCAGGACAAATGCGAACCATCTCGCCAAGCTTGCCAGTGGCGTCGTTCCATGCGATAAATACAATCACCTGAGGTGGCGAAGGCCTCTTCCGGATCACCGCTCTAACGAAAATCCGGTTGGCCGCCTTCGCTACCCAATGGATCACAGGTCCATCTGGAAGAAAAGCCTCACCTTACCCCGCCACCCCTCTGCTTTCCAATATTGGCCGGTAAAGCATTCACACAAACATAAAAGATATATTTATCCTGCTTTCAATGACCTGACGAATCACACGCCGGATTCGCTCCTACCCGTGCGATATATTCGGGCCAGGTGAGAAATAAGGACGTACCAACCAATTCGACTCCAACCAAGCCCGCTAAGATACCCGAAGAAAATGGTCGTATTACGAAACGAACCCCAGAAGTCGTTGAAAACACAGAACCGGCCAATTCACTGCGGGGCGTTCGAAGGCAATTGGCGCGGCCGTTAGAACCCTTCTTTTTTGTCCACCACGTTGAGCAAGGGCAGACCCGCGCCGAAGCGGCGAATGTTCTCCTTGACCAGATTGTCCAAGCGCGACTGCAGATTGTCGGATCCGCCGGAGACGTGGGGTGTGATGATCACGTTCGGGAACTTCCATAGCGGGTGGCCCTTCGGCAAAGGCTCCGGGTCGGTCGCATCCAGTCCGACTCCGGCCAGGCGGCGGCTATCCAGCGCTTTGACCAGCGCCTGATGGTCGTAGATCTTACCCCGGGACATCGCGATGAAGTAGGACCCCTTCTTCATCAGTTCAAACTCGCGTGGGCCCATCATGCCCTCGCTCTTTGCCGTGTGGGGCACGGAGACGAAGACTACGTCCGCCTCCGGCAGCACAGAGTCCAACATATCCGGCGGCACCACGCGCTGAATCATATTGTTGGTGGGAATGTCGCGGATGTCGACGCCAATCACCTTCATGCCGAACCCATGGGCGCGCTGCGCGATCTGGCTGCCGATGCCGCCCACTCCGATGATCACCGCGGTTTTGCCGTTGAGCTCAAACATGCCGTCGCGTCCGCCGGGCCATTCTTCCAACTGCTGGCGCGGGATCGTGACGTTGAGTTTGCGGGTTAACGCCAGCAGGAAGGCGAAGGCGTGGTCGGCGATCTGCGGACCGTAGACATTCTTCGCGTTGGTCACCACGACATTGCTATCGACCAGCTCGGGGAACAGGCCGATCGAGCGTCCATGAGTCTCGACGCCGGCGCTGGAGATGTGAAGCCACTTCAATTGGCGCGCGTGTTTGAATAGTTCGGGCGTCAGGGTGACGCCGACCATAGCGTCGGTGTCCTCGATTTCCTTGGCGATATCCGCGCCGCGCGTCGAAACGATTTTCACGTTGGGAGCGGAAACGGCAAGCTCCTTCAACATGTCGGCGGGCAGGTTCGCGAGGACCTTCTTGGTTTGCGCCGGCAAAACGCAACAGAAGATCAGCAGGGAGAGTATGCGGATTCTCATGGGTAGCCTCTGCCTTCGATTGTAGTGCCTCGTAGTCTGTTGGAGGGTGCCCCTACTTTCCGATCATCACGATCGTAAACGGATCAGGACCGCGGTGCCCTGGCCGCCGCGGCCTCCGCTGGGCGGTGGCGTTCAGGTGGGCGCATCCAACATCGACGATCAGCGGTACCCACCAGTAGCCGCGTAAGCCCGACGGGGAGGGCAGTATCCATAAAGCGGCAGCGCCCATCAGCCCGCCGACGAGAGGCACGACGGATCCCCATTTTCACACCGAAGCCGTTGCCGCCATAATCAAACCCGCACTCTGGGTTGCCGGTTGCTCTCCCGGTCTTCATCGTACGAAAGCTCCGTCGGTGTGGATGCGGTCTCGCGCGGCTTGCTGGTGCGGTCTCTATCGGGGATCGTGCGTGTGTGGGCCGGCGGCAATCCTGAACTGGCGATGAAGTCGGACGGCACGCTTTATCTGTGGGGACCGTCCGGTTCAGAATCCGCCGGTGTATTCCCAGTGCCCACGGTAATCCGTAGGGGAGGCGGGCGCCTCCCCCTTTGTGCGGTCGCTTAGAACGAGTAGCGCAACTGGAACTCCAACAGCCGCGAGCCGGGGTCGTTGGTGGAGTTGATGTCGTTGTAAGCGTTGCGGGTCTGGCCGAACAGGCTATTGATCGTGATATTACCGGAGCTGTTCGGCACCAGGAAGAAGTTCGGGTGGTTCAAAACGTTGAGCGCCTGCGCACGAAATTCGATCGACTGACGCTCGTTGATCTTCGTGCGCTTGGACAGGCTGACGTCCCACTTCTGCAGCCAGGGGCCATACAGAAAAACCTGATTGCCGAACTGTCCCGGCGTGAGGGCCGGCCCTATATGGGGCGCGTTCGGATCCACCGCCTGCGGGATCAATTGGAACGCGGCCAGCGTGTTATTGATGAGCGATTGCGGCAGGTCCAGAACGATGCGGTTGTCCATCTTCTGAATGCTCATCATGCCCTGCAGTTGACTGGTGGTGAGGTTGTGCAGCACCACGCCGGCGTCGTTTGCATTGTAGGTCGCGCGGCCGCTGTTGAGTTGCGAAGGCGTGCCTGATTGCAGACGGCCGATGCCCGAGATCTGCCAGCCTTCGACGGCTTTTCGCAGAACGGGGTTGGCCACCGAGCTGAGGAAGTGGTGGCCGGGACCCCAAGGCAGTTCGTAGACCCAGTTCACCTTGACCCCCTGGCGCTGATCGAAGGCGGAGGGGACGGTGATCCCGTCGCGGTTGCGCAAGGTAAGCACCTGGCCGGTGGTCAGCGAATGCGACCAGGTATAGCTGGCGCCCATCAGGAGTCCTTTGGAGAAGCGGCGTCTCACCTCGGTCTGCAGGGAGTTGTAAGTGCTGCCTCCCTGATTGGTGGTGAGGTTTGCCGAGGAGCCGCCGGTCGCAGGGTTCACACAAGATCGATTTTCCTCAGGGCAAGCTGGATTGGGTGATCAACTCCAAGCACCACTGGGAAGCGACCGGCGGAGCCAATCCGATCAGCCGGTTCGCATACTTATCGCTGACAAAGTACTCCCTGTTCAACGCAAAGACCGCGCTCGCGTAGTGCCTCCGGGTAGGTCGCAATCGATTGCTTCAGCCGCGCGATTTCGCCATCGGGGTCGTGGAGCGGAACACAGATGGAAGTCTCGCCGAAGTACACGACGCTGCGAAAACCGTAGGGCGGCTGCTGGTCATAATCGTGGCGCCAGGTCCAGGTTTCTGTAAATGAAATCCACCTTGCCGGACGGCGTTTGAATCCATGCTCCTCCGTTGACCCATGGCCCTACAACCCGATGTCTACGTCGCACTCGGGTCGGGCGAGCCTGCGGCGTAGGATCCTCCGAGAACCAAGGCAAGGACGCTCGGAATGGCGCGGACACGGGCGGGCAGATGGCACGGTGAACTCACCACGTATGATGATCGCCGATGCCGCGGCCACTATCCGACGACTTCGAGAAACGCCTTCGCCGCGTGGCTCAGGCCGCGGCGCGTCGGGTAGATCAGCCGGATCTTGCGTTCCACGTGTATCTCTTTTACGCGCACTTCGCACAGAGTCTTCTGCTCGATCTCCTGCTCGACGCACATCCGCGGGAGGAACGCGACTCCGAGGTTGGCCTGCACCAGCTTGCGGATTGTCTCGATGGTCGGCATCTCGACATCCATGCGGAGCGGCACTTTGTGGCGCTGGAATTCCTGGAGGACGACCGCACGGTACGGCGACAGGACGTTGTGCGCGATGAAAGTCTCCGAGCCGAGTTCCGTCAGGGAAACCGTCTTCCGGTTCGCGAGGCGATGCTTGGGCGAGACGACGAACGCCAGCGCGTCCGTGAAGATCACCTTCGACTTGATCCGCTCGTCGCCGGGATCGTAACTAATCACACCGAGTTCCAGATTGCCGTCCAGGAGTTCGTCCGGCAATTTGCTCGAGAAGCTCCGGCGCACCGTGACTTTCACCTTCGGGTAGAGCTCGCGGTAATTTTCGATGTGTCTCAACAAGTACAGTGTTGTCGATTCGTTGGCGCCGATGGTCAGCCGTCCCGCGGAATTATCACGGAGCTCCGCAATGGAGTTTTCCATTTCGTGCTGCAGACTTTGGAAGCGGCGTGCGTAGTCGAGGACGGTGCGTCCGGCATCGGTGAGGAGGAGATCCTTGCCCGAGCGGTCGATCAGTTTTTCGCCCAGCTCCAGCTCCAGCCGCTGGAGGGCGAGCGATACCGCAGGCTGCGTGCGAAGCAATTTTTCCGCCGCGCGCGAGAAGCTTTTTTCGGTGGCAACCGTGTGAAATACCTGAAGGGAATGAAGATCCATCGAGCGATCCGTCGAACTGATTCGACTATAACATGCGTAAATATGGACCGCTAATATTATAAATTTGCCAAATCGGAGTCAACGCCGCCATAATGCTTTTGTGAGCGATCGAGTATACATTTTCGACACGACTCTGCGGGATGGCGAACAGTCGCCGGGCTGCAGCATGACCGTTTCTGAAAAGTTGACCATGGCACGCAAACTGGTCGACCTCGGCGTGGACATCCTGGAAGCTGGATTCCCGATAGCCAGCGAAGGCGATTTCGAAGCCGTCGAGGCGGTCAGCCGCGAGTTTCCCTGGGCGCAGGTGGCCGCGCTCGCGCGCTGCTGCACGCTCGATGTGGAGCGCGCCGCCAAATCTCTCGCGCATGCCAAGCGTCCGCGCATCCACACCTTCATTGCCACCAGCCCGATCCACCTCAAGTACAAGCTCAAGAAGACGCAGCAGCAGGTGCTCGACGAAGCCGTCGCGGCCGTCGAACTGGCCCGCCGCCACGTGGACGACGTCGAATTCTCCGCCGAAGACGGTGCGCGCACCGAGCCGGAGTTCCTGGAGAAGATTTCCAAAGCCGTGGTCGCCGCTGGTGCGCGCACGGTCAACATTCCCGACACGGTCGGCTACTCGACGCCCAAGGAATACGGCGCGCTGATCGGGCGCATCGTCAAGGCGCTCGGCGATTGCGCGATCGTCAGCGTCCACTGCCACGACGATCTCGGACTCGCGGTCGCCAACTCGCTCGCCGCTATTGAAGCCGGCGCGCGCCAGATCGAGTGCACGATCAACGGTATCGGCGAACGCGCGGGGAACTGCTCGCTCGAAGAGATCGTGATGATCCTCAAGACGCGCTCCGATTCATATCCTTATCACACCGGCATCCACACCGAGCATCTTTACAGTGCCAGCCAGTTGCTGACTTCGATCATCACTTTCGGGCCGCAACCGAATAAGGCGATCGTGGGACGCAACGCGTTCGCGCACGAAGCCGGCATTCATCAGGATGGCTACCTGAAGGAAAAGACCACCTACGAAATCATCGACCCGCGGATCGTCGGGATCCCTGAGGGCAGCCTCGTACTCGGCAAGCACAGCGGGCGCCACGCACTCCATCAGCGGGCCGTGGAGTTGGGCTTCGAGCTGGGAAAACCCGAGCTCGACGATCTGTATCACCGCTTCACCGCGGTCGCCGACCACCGGAAAAAAGGCCTGATGGACGAAGAAATCGTCGCCCTGATTAAGGAGTGCCAGAAGAAGGCGCTCGGCGTGGCGGCGGAATAATTCATGAACCTTAACGTTCTCGTTCTCCCTGGAGACGGCATCGGAACCGAAGTCACACGCGAAGCCGTCCGCGTACTCGAACACGTCGCGAAGAAATGGAATCACACGCTCAACCTTTGCGAGGGGTTGCTCGGCGGCATCGCGATTCATAAGACCGGAACGCCGTTTCCCGAAGAGACGGCGCGCCTCGCCGCCGGCGCCGACGCTACCCTGATGGGCGCGGTCGGGCTTCCCGAATTCGACAATGCACCTCCCGAGAAGCGCCCGGAAAAGGGTCTTCTCGGAATCCGCCAGGCGCTTGGCGTTTACGCCAATCTGCGTCCGGTACGGGCCTACGCGTCGCAACTGGATTCTTCTCCCTTGAAGAATCACCTGGTGGAAGGCACCGATATGATCATCGTCCGCGAACTGACGGGCGGGATCTATTACGGAACTCCGCGCGGAATCTCCGGCAGCGGAGCGGAGGAGCGGGCGGTCAATACCATGACCTACACGCGCGCCGAAATCGAGCGCGTCTCCCGCATGGCCTTCCACCTGGCGCTCGCCCGCCGCAAGAAAGTGACGTCGGTCGATAAGTCGAACGTGCTGGAGAATTCACAGCTCTGGCGGCGCGTCGTCGTCGAGGTGGCGAGAGAATTTCCCGACGTCGAACTCGAGCACATCCTGGTCGATAATTGCGCGATGCAGTTGGTGCTCAATCCCAAGCGCTTCGACATCGTGCTCACCGAGAATATGTTCGGCGATATTCTGAGCGACGAAGGCGCGGTGATCGCGGGTTCGATCGGCATGCTGCCGAGCGCGTCGATCGGCGACCAGCGTCCGAGTGGCGCGTGGGTCGGACTCTACGAGCCGGTGCACGGCTCCGCCCCCGATATCGCGGGGCAGAATAAGGCCAACCCGCTCGGCGCGATCGGCTCGGTCGCGGCGATGATGGCCTACAGTTTTGGTTTGAAGGAAGAAGCCGCCGCGGTGGAAACCGCTATTGAGGCGGTCCTCACAAGTGGCCAGGTCACAGCTGACCTGCGACCTTCCGGCGCACCCGCCACCACCGTACAGGTTGGGCAAGCGGTTTGCGCCGCCATCGGTTGAGCGCGCGGGTTACCAGCCCGCGCGTTCGCCGATAATGGAAGTAGTAAGTGGTCGGGAGCCGGAATAAGTGCCGGCTCCTGACTCCGGTTTTCTCTTATGCCACGTACAATTATCGAAAAGCTCTGGGATTCCCACGTAGTTCACGAATCCCCCGGTGCGCCCGCACTGCTGTTCATCGATCTGCACCTGGTCCACGAAGTGACCTCGCCGCAGGCATTCCAGGGGCTGCGCGATCGCGGCCTCAACGCGCGGAGGCCTGACCTGACGATCGCCACCGCCGATCACAGCATTCCGACCACCGACCGCTCGCTGTCGATCGTCGATACGATCGCCGCCAATCAGCTTGCGCAGCTCGAAACGAACTGCAAGGATTTCGGGATTCGCTGCCTCGGCGTGCACAGCAACTTGCAGGGCATCGTGCATGTGATCGGACCCGAACTTGGACTCACGCAGCCGGGCATGACGGTGGTCTGCGGCGATAGCCACACGGCGACTCACGGCGCGTTCGGCGCGCTCGCGTTCGGCATCGGCACCAGCGAAGTCGAACAGGTGCTGGCGACGCAGTGCCTGCTGCAGCGCAAATCGCAGAGCTTCCAGGTGAACGTGGAAGGCAAGCTGAAGCCCGGCGTTTCGGCCAAGGACATTATCCTGGCGCTGATCGCGAAGATCGGCATCGGCGGCGGCACCGGCTGCGTGTTCGAATTCACAGGCAGCGCGATCCGCGCGCTCTCGATGGAAGAGCGCATGACGGTCTGCAATATGGCGATCGAAGGCGGCGCGCGCGCCGGACTGATCGCACCGGACGAAACGACGTTCGAATATCTGAAGGGACGCCCGCATGCTCCGAAGGGCGCGGATTGGGACGCGGCGGTCGCGCGCTGGAAACAGCTTCCGACCGACGAAGGAGCTGTGTATGATCGCAGCGTGTCGATCGACGCCGATGCGCTCGAGCCGATGATTACGTACGGCACCAATCCCGGGATGGGCGTCTCGATCAACGCGTCGCTACCCGATCCGTCGCAGATTACCGATGCGATGGCGCGCGATTCGATCACGAAGGCGCTGGCGTACATGGGACTGGAAGGCGGCAAGCCGCTGGTCGGCCACCCGATCGATGTGGTCTTCATCGGTAGCTGCACGAACTCGCGGATCAGCGATCTGCGCATCGCCGCGGGATTGCTCAAGGGGCGCAAGGTGAGTCCGAAGGTGCGCGTGATGGTGGTGCCCGGATCGCAGGAAGTGAAGCGCCAGGCGATCGCCGAGGGGCTGCCCGAAATCTTCCGCGCCGCAGGCTGCGATTACCGCGAACCCGGCTGCTCGATGTGCATCGCGATGAATGGCGATCAACTTTCACCCGGCGAGTACAGCGTCTCGACGAGCAATCGGAATTTTGAAGGACGGCAGGGCAAGGGCGGGCGGACATTCCTCGCGAGTCCGCTGACTGCCGCCGCAAGTGCTATTACGGGCGTCGTGACCGATGTGAGGACCCTGCTATGATTCCGTTCACCAATTTCGAAAGCCGCATGATCAAGCTGCCGATCAACAACGTCGATACCGACCAGATTATTCCGGCGCGCTTTTTGAAGACTACCTCGAAGCTCGGCCTCGATAAACAGCTTTTCAATGACTGGCGGCAGGATCCCGATTTCGTGCTCAACCGGCCCGAGTCGCAGGGGCTGCAGATTCTGCTGGCCGGCGATAATTTCGGCTGCGGTAGTTCTCGCGAACACGCTCCGTGGGCGCTGACGCAGTGGGGATTCCGCGCGGTGATCTCCACGAGTTTTGCGGACATCTTCAAGCAGAATTCGCTGAAGAATAGCCTGCTGCCGATCGTGGTTCCAGCAGACGTCCACGCGGAGTTGTTTGCGTCGGACGGCCCGGTGAAGATCGATCTGCCGAATCAGACGCTGACGACGCCGTCGGGCAGGGAAGTGCACTTTGAGGTCGATCAGTTCTCCAAGCATTGTCTGGTGAAGGGCGTCGACGAACTCGGCTATATTCTGGATCAGGAAGCGAATATCGCTGCTTACGAGGCGTCGCACCCGGCTCCGATCAACGCGCTCGTGTAGTCGGCGCTCACCAAGATAAGGAATACCGAGTCGGTCATGACCGGCCGGGAGCTCGGAGCGCTTGTCAGGGCTCGGCGCTCCCTCGCTCGCCAGAGCGCGAGGCTCTGATTGGGGTGAACGCCCTCCAATCGCGCGACCACCGCTCCGTAACCGTCGCGGCTCTGATTGGGTTTAACGCTGAGACGAATCATCGCGCGGGCGTAGGGCCGATCTCGTAGATGTAGATTGCGTGGCCGACGATGGCGGTCGGGTGCTTCA
>JAOAPT010000785.1 GCA_025463045.1 Candidatus Solibacter sp. | reverse complement strand
CACCCGCCGGCGACACCGGTGAGCACTTTGTTCGAGTGCTTCAGGAAGTAGCGTCCCCTGCCGAAGGGCAGCCCCCATACGCCGCTGACCGCGATGTTCTGCGGCTTGTCATAGCTAACCAGCTCATGCACCGGCTCTTCGTGCAGGTAGTTCCAGTTGTTCAGGTAATTCGCGCTCTGCATGTTCTTTGAGAACGTGTAAGAGAAAACCAGCGTCAATCCGCCGAACGCCGCCTTGTCGCCGCTGAACCGTTTGTCCACCCGCAGTTGTAGCGCGTCGTATCGATACTTCGCCCTCGGAATGATGTTATTCGTCACATCCGCGAACAGCGGGTAGGTCCGGAACAGCTCCATCCGCTGCATCGTCGGGCTCGCTCCGCGCGTGCGAATCGCCGGCACGATCCCGTAGAACGGATTCTTCACCGTCGTCGTCCCGAATGCCGACGTCGCATACCCAAGCTGATTCACTTCGTACGGCCACCGCCCCACGTTGATCGTCATCGAATCGTGATTCGTGATGCTGCCCACGTAATTCGCCTCGAGCATCGCCTTCCAGAAGATCTGCCGCTGGAACCCGAACGAATATTGGAACGTCGTGGGAACCGGCCGCTTCCGAGGATCGAAGCTCACCGCGTTCCCGGCATTCGCCAGCAGCCCTAGGCTCGAACCTGCCGGCGCTTCAACCCCGAGCGGGAACGGGTTCGCCAGCGAATACGGGCCCGTCTGGCTGTACACGCCGTTCGCATAACTCGACGGGAACCGGTCTCCGTCCAACGATCGGTTGAATGTCGTCGTCTGATTGAACCCGTCCGTTAAACCCGTCTGCGTCGCCGTGCGGTGATACATCCCGAAGCCCGTGCGCAGCACGGTTTTCGGCGCCAGTGCCCACGCCAGCCCGATGCGCGGTTGAATGTTAGTCCAGTCCGTATCGTAAGTACGGCGGTTTTTGCTGGGATCGACGAATGTCTTACCGCCTAAGATCGCGGTCGGCACATCCGGATACGGGTACTTGGGGTTGGTCGCATCATACTCGGCTTTGTATGCCTTCCACTGCGCAATCACCGCGTCGCTATACGGGCTGATTGCATTGAAATCGAACCCCGCATTATTCCGATTGAAGCGCTCCACCCACGGAATCTGCACGTCATACCGCAGCCCCAGATTCAGCGTGACATTTCTCCGCACCTTCCAATCGACTTGCATGAAGACGCCGAAGTACGGCCACGATCGGTAGAAGCTGTCGTACGAATCCACCTGCCCCGAGTATGGAATCCCGAGCAAGATATCCGCGATGCTGTTCCCGTCCGCTGCGTTCAACGCGCTCGTCCGCGACGAATACTGCCAGCTTCCCCACCGGTTGAAATTCAGAAATCCGTTGGCGTAGCCCGTGTCCCCGCTGGCGACGCCGGCATAGACCAGGTCCGCGCCGAATTTGAACGTCATCGTGCCCCTCGGCAGCGTCACGCTGGGCGCGATGTTCCACTGGTTCTCCGCCTTGTAGGTCTGCAGGTTCGAGCCGTTCCCGAACAGGTTCGAGTACTGGTCCAGCGTAATTCGCGGCGGGCTG
Source organism: Candidatus Solibacter sp. (assembly GCA_025463045.1). Lineage (GTDB taxonomy): Bacteria > Acidobacteriota > Terriglobia > Bryobacterales > Bryobacteraceae > Solibacter. Next base: position 10,835 of record JAOAPT010000785.1, on the reverse strand, counting down.
TTGAACGGGCTGCTGTTCGCCCGCGTAATGCCGGTCATCCCCAGCCCCTGCGCGGTCAGTTCGCCGTTCTTGTCCATATTCGGGAAGGTCTGGCTGAAGCGGCTGAACGATGCCCGCACGTCGAAAATGTAGAGGTGCGAAAAGTGCGTGAAGTTTGCGCTGATCGAGATCGGCTGCCGGCGTGTCCAAATGTTGCCCGACGCGCCCGGACCGGGAATCCCCGTCGAATTGCGGAATTCCTGTCCCCACTGGTAAGACGTCAGCACGTTCAGACGATTGAAATCGTCGAACACGTGATCCCACCGCACGATCGGCTGATCGTAGCGGTAGATCCCGCCCGTGTCCGCAATATAGTTATTCACCTGCCCGGGATAGTTCGGCGTCGGGAAGTACGAAAGAATCTTCTTCCCGATCGGGCTGATCCGGCTCGTCGGAATCGCGTTGCCGGGGAATGGATCGCGGATATAGGTGCTGTTGCAAGAGCTGACGCCGTCGGTCTTGGCGACGCAGGTATGGCTCGTCAGCGGATCGAAGATATTCGACGGCACGGCGCTAAAGCCCTGCCCGTTGCGCAGGTCCATCGTCGGCACATCGGCCACTACCGAGAACGGTACGCGTTCGCGCCAGATCTCGATGCTGCCGAAAATGAAGTCCTTGTTTTTGCGGATCGGACCGCCCGCCGTGAGCGAGATCTGATTCACATTGTGCTTGCCCCGCGGCTGTCCGGCCGCGTTGAGTTGCGTCGTGTTCGCGTCGAAAATCCGGTTGCGGATAAACTCGCCGGCCGTGAAATGGAAGCTGTTTGTCCCCGCTTTAATGCTGGTGTTCACCGCGCCGCCGCCCGACCGTCCGATCGCCGCGTCCCAGGTGTTCGTCATCACCTTGAACTCCTGCACCGCGTCCACGTTCGGCGAGATGTTGAACGTGCCCGTCAGGCTGATCGGCGAACCGTTCAGCGCAAACGACGTCGTGCCCGTCTTGCTGCCGTTCATCGTGAAATTGCCGTTCACGTCCCACCCGCGCGTACCCGAATAGCCCGTCGCGCCGAACTCCTCCTGCGTGAACAGAACACCGGGGGAGAGGTCCATCATCATGTAGAGTTGCCGCCCGTTCAGGGCGTATTCCGACGTCATCTTGGAATCGAAGTTCATGCCGCCCGATGCGTCATTGGTCTGCAACAGTTCAACCTCGGCCTGGACCGTGATCTCCTGGTTCATCTGTCCGACTTCGAGCTTGAAATCGAGATCGAGTTTCTGCGCGACCAGGAGACTGACGTTCTCCTTCTTCATCTTGCGAAAGCCGTTCGCCGAGACTTCCACGTCATAGTCGCTGGGCTGCAGATAGGGCAGCGCGTAAAAGCCATCCTGGTTAGTCGTCGCGCCAGTCGCCTGATTCGTGCTGCGCTGGACCGCTCTAACTGTAGCGCCGACGATGGCAGCGCCCGAGCCATCGACCACCTGTCCGGTAATGGTCCCTCGAAATTCCTGGGCAGGCAATAACCCGGCCGCCCCAACCACAAGTATCAGTATTACTCCCAATCTCCGCATAAGTCCCCCGTCCGGTCGTTCTCTACCCAGAAGCACGCTATCATATCTCACAAACTTTGGGGAGGAGTAGTTCACCCGATACTGCTACCCTTCAGACTGCGCGCCGCCACTGTGCGGGGGGTAGGATCATGCAATCGAAAATGGTCGCAGAACGGTCGTTCCAAGCCAAAATTGAGGGCACCGAAAAGGGTCGTGCCTATGTGGTACTGCCGTTCGATCCCGGGAGGAGCTGGGGCCTGAAAACGCGTTACCACGTCAGGGGCACGATCAATGGCAGAGGCGTGAGGGGCGCGCTGGAGCAGTTCAGTAGAGGATACTTACTACCGCTGGGACCAGCTTACCGGCGTGGAGCTGGTCTGCACCCGGGGGATCTCGTCGACGTGACGCTTGCGCCCGAAGGTCCGCAGGGAGGAGCCCTCGCGCCGGACATCGCGGCCGCACTCGGCGCCGAGCCGGAAGCGGTGAAGTTCTTCGATGGGCTGGCAACTTTCTATCGGAAAAACTACTTACGATGGATTGACGCGACCAAGCGTACTCCCGAAGTGCGTGCACAACGCATCGCGGAGCTTGTTGCGTTGATGAAAGCTGGGCAGAAGGAGCGCCCCCGGTAGACTATTCCGGCCTAGGTCGGTGCGTGCGTGGGGCTTACCGTCTCCGCTCATGACGAACTCGGCGTTACTGGCCGGATCGAGCTCGGCCCATCGCCTTCAAATAGATAGTCTCCATACTGACCATCAAAGCATCCACTCGCTTGATGGACACCCCGGCAGCCCGCACCCGGTCGATAAGCGCGTTCAACTGCGAACGGTCCTGGGAAGCAACCCAGCAGCTATGCTCGGCGAATCCAACCGTGTGGCCGAGTGCCGCTAATTCGTTTTGAAGGCCATCCGGCAGCTCCTCCACATGCACCACGCAGCCCCGCGCCGTTCGCAGATCGCGCATCTTCCCCGACGCCGCGATCCTCCCCTGGTTCAGGATCGCGAGATCGCTGCACAGCGACTCCACGCACGCGAGATCGCGCGACGTCAAGAGGATCGTCACGCCATCCCCGCGCAGCGAGTGAAGCAGGTCGACGATCTCCGCCCGTCCCGCAGCGTCCATCCGGTCCATCGGTCCGTCCAATAGAAGCAGATCGGGACCCGCGGCATCCCGGGATAACAGCCGGCGCAAGGTCTCTGCAACTCCCCGGGAGTGTTCCGCTACGTAGCCTGTGCGGGAAAGGACCGTCCTTCCGGGCTCGCGCTCGCCCAGAAGCGTGACCGTGCCCGAATCGGGGTGAAGCCGCGAGAGCAGTATCTTAACCAGCGTCGTCTTGCCCGCACCAGGCGGCCCAAGCACTCCGAAGCAGGAGCGCCATGGCACCGCCAAACAAACTCCGTCCAGCACCTGAACCTTCCGCCTGCTCCAGACCGAACGATATGTCTTGTGAAGACCGTTGGCCTCAATGGCGAGGATGCCCATGAACGGTAACTACTGCTCGGTTACGAGGATTTTCACGAGCGCGAGTTTGCTCTTCGCCGGCGCCAGACAACTGCTGCCCGGCGTACCGCAATTGTCCGGGTAGCCGCGGTCAGTGACCGTGTAGGTGAGGGTATCTGAGCCACTGAAAAATCTATTGTTGGTCTTATAGCAAATCGGCCCAATCGGAATTAGACTCCCGGCAGTAACGGGAGTGTGACCGTCGAGCAGGAAGAGTTTCGCGAAGAGCGGAAAGTTTTGAATCCCAATCGATAGATCGGAGCTTGCCGTTTCCGCATCCGTGCCGTGTGTTGTGAAGTCGATGACGATGCAATCAGAGCCCCAGGGACTCGATACGGAAATTTCGCCGGCCACTGGCCGGGTGTTGAAGAGCGCATCGAAAGTTGCCGTTCGCGGTAGGCTCTGCTGACTTCCATTATTGGCGATTAACTGCGCTACATAAGGGCCCTGTCGATCGGCAGTCAAGGTTGGAGCGGCGCTGGAAGGCGAATTCAGGATAGAGGCACTCCCGCCGGGCCGGCTGAGAAGTGACCACGAATACGTGAGCGGACTGTTCGCCTGATCGAATGAGCCGGAACCATCCCAAGTGAACGTAGGTACGAGCTGTACCGGATCAACCTGTTCCGAAGCCGCGGCGGGTTGCGCCACCGGTGGTTGATTCGCCGTGGACAGCGCCACAGTGCGCGGATTGCCCGTGAGCTGCCCGTCCGTCACCAGTAGCTGCGCCACATATGTTCCGGCTATGCCTGGCGTAAAGCCGGAGACCGGCGACGAAGGTGTGGTCAGCGTTGCCGCACTGCCCGCCGGCCGCGAGAGCAGCGACCACGCGTAGTTCAACGGGAATCCGTTCGGATTCAGGCTGGCCGTGCCGTCCAACTGCGCGGGATTCGGCGCAACATATTGCGCTAGATTCGGAATCGCGACCGGTAGCAAATTCGTCTGGGTGCTGACTGTGGTCGTAGCCAGGGAGGTTGCCGCCCCGTCGCTCACGGCGAGTTGAAGTTGATATAAGCCGGGGGTATCGACGACGAATGTTGGGCGGACAGCGCCCGAAGAACTGAGCGCTGCAGTGCTGCCGGCGGGCTTCGCCAGGAAGCTCCATGAATAGGTCAAGGGATCGCCGTTCACATCCGTTGAGTTACTTCCGTTGAGCTTCACGGTGCTCGGAACCGCCACAACCTGGCCCGGACCGGCGTCCGCCACAGGCGCGGTGTTCGATGTCGAAATCACCACCACGGAAGGCGCGCTCGCGGTGCTGCCGTCTCTCACAATTAACTGCGCTACGTACTTGCCTGCAACGTCCGCTTGGAGCGTCGGCCGCACAGCCGTGGCGTCGGAGATGGCAGCCGCGCTGCCCGCTGGCCGGGAAAGCAAACGCCACGCGTAGGTCAACGGAGTGCCCCGCAGGTTTGTCGAGCCGCCACCGTCCAGATAAACGGTTTTTGGAACGGCCACGGTCACGTCCGGACCGGCGTTCGCTCGCGGGCTCACCTGCGCCGTGCTAATCGTCACTCGCGCCGGCAGGCTGCTCGCCATCGCATTGCTCACCACCAGCTCCGCTACGAAGTCGCCGGCGCGATCTGGAACAATCGTCGGCTGAACGCTGGAAGCGTTGACGATCGCGGCCGTGCTGCCCGCCGGTTGTGAAACCAGCGTCCACCCGTAACTAAGCGGCTGGCCGGCAGGATCGGTGGAGCCGCTGCCATCCAGTTGTGCAACGCTGTTGACGGCGGCCGTGCGATCAGCCCCCGCATCCGCCTGGGGAATGCCCGCGGCATGAAAGGTGATCTGGAGCTTGCTCGCATCGAACGCCACGGTCCGGTCCTGCCGGATGATAAAAGTATTCGTGCTCCCCGCGGTCCCGCCCGCCGGAATGTCGGGAAAATTCAGAAAACCCGCAACAATCAACGTGCCGGGAACGGTCGACGAGACAGTCGCTGTAACGCCGGTATACGAAGGCCCTGTGCTGGACACGCTTAATCTGTATTCGTAATCGTATTGAGTCAGCGAGAAACGCGTGGAACCGATCAACTGCCGTTCCCCCGCGTTGATCGCCGCGAATCCCGGGGATACTAAGCAGGGGAGTGCCACCAAGCAGAGGAGTGCCGCCAAGAATCTTTTGACACCCTTCCGTCGCAGTAGCGCCAGTATCGCCAGTCCGGACAGTGCCACTGCCAGGCTCCCCGGTTCGGGAGTGGCCGTCGTTGCGGCGGTCGTGGTGACGCCGCTGTCGATCGCCTCAAAGCTGGAATCGAACACGATGAAATCTTGAGGACCCGGCGGTAGACCTCCGGGAAACATAAAGGAGATCGTGAAAGGCACGGCAAACGACGGCGAATTCACTAATGCCATGGCGTCGAATTCGCCGGGCGCGGGCAGAGCGGCGTCAGGCTGGAACGTGAAGAGACTCCAATCGCTCCCCACCGCCGGCGGCGGATCCAGATTTGGCGGAATGCTCGCATCGAAGTAGATCGCCAGGAGATCGCCTGCCGAAAACGTGAAGCCGCTCAGTGAATACGTATATTGCCAAACGTCCCCGCTCAAATTCGCTGTAGAGTAGGTGACCGAGCCGCCCCATCCGGGCAGCGCCCACCCGCCCAACATCCACACGGCAATACTCAGTCTCCAAAAAGCTCTTGGCATTTTCTGCCCTCCTCTCTCTTTAGGGAGAGGAGCCCGTCCGTTTCTAACATCTGAAAGAAAATATTTTCGTCGCGCGGTAAAATAAACTCGAATGAACGCCGGCCCGGACGTCGTAACTCAACTGATGCGACGCTTCCGCAACGGCGACCGCGATGCAGCGGGCGATCTCGTGGAAATATTTTATCCCCAGCTGCGGCGAATCGCCTCTTTGCGAATGGGCAGGGAAACGCCCGGGCACACCTGGCAAACCACAGCACTCGTAAATGAACTCTACCTGGAGCTGGTCCGGATCCGGGCGTTGCGCTCCGGTGATCCCGATGACGAAGCCGAACGGGAAGCGTTTCTCAAGCTTTCCTCGCACCTGATGCGCCGGTTGCTCATCCACCACGTGCGTCCGCTCGCCAAGCGCATGACTCGCGCCGAAATGCCGGACAACCTGTTGGATGCCGCACCCGGGCAGCAGAGCCTCCAGGAGCTTGACGATTTGCTCGACCGCTTGGCGGAGGTCAACCCGAAACTTCGCACGGTTGTCGAGTTGCGCGTTTTCGAAGGTCTCACCGGTCAGGAAATAGCGTCGCGGATGGACTGCTCCGCCATGAGCGTGGCACGCTACTGGAACTTCGCGCGAACCTGGCTCGCCGAAGAAGTGCGGGGCTCGGAATAGCATTGAGCCCGGCGGATTGGAGCGCCATATACCAGGTCTATGAGGCGGCCTGCGACCTTCCCCTGAAAGATCGGACCACCTTCGTGGAATCGGCCCTTGGCGACGAGCGTCTTCGCAGTCTGACCTTAGACCTGCTCACGCGGTTGGAGGAGTCCGAGGAATCGCACGATCCCATGCCTCCGCCCGCCGCGCACGAACATGGTCCGCAACTTCTGCCCGGCAGCTTCCTCGGACGCTTTAGAATTCTCGAAGAAATCGGGCGCGGCGGAATGGGTGAGGTCTACCGGGCCGTCGACACGGATCTCGACCGGAATGTCGCCATCAAATGTATCGCGGGACGTCGCCTGGGCCCATCCTCGGCCGTAGCAAACTTCATTCGCGAGGCGCGCATGGCTTCCGCGCTGAATCATCCGGGCATCGTAACCATTTACGAAGTGATTCGAACACGCGATACCGTAGCCATCGTGATGGAGTTGATGGAAGGGGAGTCGCTGCGCAAGCGCTGCGGAACGCCCCAGCCCATCGAGCGCGTCGCCGCCTGGGGTCGGCAGATCGCAGCCGCGCTAACGGAACTGCACGCCGCGGGTCTCATGCACCGCGATATCAAGCCCGAAAACCTGGTGCTTCGGAGCGAAGGCTACGTCAAGATTCTGGATTTCGGCTTGGCGCTCCACCACACCGAAACACAGGATCCGGACGAGGGCCGCGTCGCAGGGACGCTGCGCTACATGTCGCCCGAACAGGCGCGTGGCGGGGAACTAAGCCCGGCAACGGACGTGTTCTCTCTTGGAATCGTGCTGTATGAATTGGCGGCCGGAGTTCATCCGTTTGTATCCGGAACTGAGCGCGCTTCGACCTTGACGGTGGCGCAGGCGATCGCCATGGCGAGAGCACCGGCGCGCGGGTCGCGCACCAAAGCGCTGCCCGTCTGGTTCACGCAATTGGTGGAAGCGATGATGTCTCCGCGGCCCATCGATCGGCCCAGCGCCGCGGATGTGGCGGCGCGCCTGAGTGAGGCGGCGGCGGTAAGGCCGGCCGGCCGCTGGAGCTACCTGCTGGCGTCCGCGGCAGCAGCGGTGTTGGCGCTCGCATTCGCCGTCTACTGGTATCGCGCTGGCGATCGGGTGGGAACACAAACCAGTTCGTTGCGCGTGGCGCCGTTCACCACGTACCAGGGCGCGGCGTCGCAGCCGTCTTTTTCGCCCGACGGATCGCGAATCGCTTTCGCATGGACCGGCCCCGACGGCACGAACCGGGACATCTACTGGCAGGCGATCGGGGAAACCCAGCCGCATCGACTGACCACCGATCCGGCGGAAGACTTGAATCCCGCCTTCTCTCCGGATGGCCGGCAGATCGCGTTTTTCCGTCAAACCGCGGCCGATCCCAAGCCGCGGGTGATCGTCGCGCCGCTCGACGGAGGACCGGAACGCATCGTCGGCCAGGTGTCGGCCTTGTTCGGCTATCGCGGCATGGATTGGCTGCCCGATGGCAAGGCGCTGCTCGTGCGGGATGCCTTGACGAACCCCTCCCAGGCAAGCGTGGTCCGGCTGTCCCTGGAAGACGGCAGCAAGGCCGCGTTCTCCTCGCCCCCGGAATCTCAGGCCGATGGCATGCCGCTGGTCTCCCCCGATGGAACCCGTGTTGCGTTCCTGCGTTATCACACCGACAGCGCGGAAATCTGCTGGACATCCGTATCGGGCGGCGAGGTCCGCTGTGTGGTGCGCAACAAGTCGCTGAGCGCCTACGCATGGCGGCACGACGGCCGCGCCATTTACTACGCCGATGGCTCCGCGCTCTGGTGCGTGGACCTGCGCGGCGGACTACGGAACCCGCCCGTGAAGTTGACCGACGGTCTGTTTCGCGACCTGGCAGCCGACCGCACCGGCAGGCATCTGGCTTTCAGCCGCGGGGTGTCCGACACCAACCTGTGGAAGATCGGACGCGATGGAAGGCCGCCGTCGCGCATCGTGGCCTCTAGCGGCGAGGACAGCGATCCGGCGTGGTCGCCGGATGGCCGCGAGATCGTCATGCGCTCCAGCCGCTCGGGCTCGTACGAGTTGTATGTCTACAAGTCGGATGGTACCGGCGAGCGGCAGATCACACACTTCGGCGCGCATTTGGGCAACCCGCGTTGGAGTCCGGACGGAGCCTGGATCGCGTTCGATGGGAATCGCGCACCGATCGATCCGGCAATCACGCACCACAATGTTTATGTAATTCCGTCGCACGGCGGCGAGTTCCGCCGCATTACGGACGACCGGTACAACTACACGACCCCCTCGTGGTCGCCGGACGGACAGTGGATTTACTTCAGCCAGTTGAGCCAACCGGCGGAGGTCCGCAAGACGCTGTCGGCAGGAGGCGAAGCGATCGCTGTGGGCGAAGGAGCCGGCGATCTGGTGGAATCGTCCGATGGCCAATACTTCTACTTCACGCACGTCGAGGCGCCGGGAATCTGGCGGCGGCCGGTGGCCGGTGGACCGGAGGCGCTGATGCCGGGCACCGGCGGCGTGCAGATGTATCGCTATTGGGACCTGATCCGCGACGGCCTGTTCTTTGTGGACCCCGCGCCGCGCCCCACGCTGCGATTCCTCGATTTCCGCCGGAGCCGGGTGGAGAAGATCGCCGAGCTGTCCCATGGATTGTTTTACGGTCCGCGCGCCCTGAGCGCGTCTCCGGATGGAAAGTCGGTCGTGTATGCGCTGCAGGACATCGTGCTCGGAGATATCTTGCTGATCGAGGGCCTCAAAGACTGACGCTGCGGACTTACCAAAGAGTCCCACGGGCCTGCGGTCCACCAGGGCGAAGCTCCATCGGAGCCGTGACCGTCTGTGAGCGCCGAGTGCCTGTTAAGTGACAAGCGCTCCGGTAGCTATGTCGCGGCGTGCAAAGAAGAATCTTGGCCCAGCACGGTTTTCCAACGCGCCAGCCAACCTTTTCGTTCGTCCAAACCGGTAAGTCCACCATTGAGGTGCTTAGTTACGCCGACCACGTCGTCGGCTTCAGCGAACGGCAGGCATCCGCAAATGATGAAATCCGCAACGCCGCATTCCAGTGCGTTCGCGGGATCATTGACCAGCTCAGGGCCGTTGACCAAGTCGAGGCCGACCTTCGCGCCAAGTGTTTCATAATTCCCGCGACCGGTCAGTTGACTCAAACCGCGGCCTATGAATACCGAGCCGTCATGAGTCGTGGGGCGGTTCCCATTACGGCCGCCGTATACGTTGTCGATCAGCTTGATGCGAAAGTCCGGATCGCCTGCGAATGACCCGACTTTAGCGAGGCAGTCCGCGGCGTTTATGAAGCGCGAGGGCCAAACCTGGCAGGCGCGCTCTGCCGAATAATGGATGTTCTCTACCATCTCGGCGCCCGCGCCGCATTCGTGACTGAATTGCGCCATCGCATGCGCGATAACGAGGTCGCTGTTCAACCGATACTTAGGAAAGATGGCCGCCGCTGCGCCTACAATTCCTTCGACGAGCCCTGGGACCTTGGCGTTGCCGCGTGGCCACATGGCGTGCATAATTTCAAGCGTTAGCATATTGACCTCCTGCTGCGCCCGCAGAAATTGCCGCGTTTCGGGCAAACCGGGCTATCAAATTCGAGCAAACTCCAGAATTTCCTCGCCCATCAACAAGCATTGGGTAGCCGGCGAGTTGTAATAGATAAAATGCATTCGATATTTGCCCTTGTAAATATATCCCCAAACCTCCAGCACTTCGAATCTTTGGCTTGGGTCCTCAGGATTGCGCATCGAAGGCAGTTGCTTAACCGTCTTGTCGATCGTCATTCGCTCGTCTGGACCGGCATGAAAGGTTAGAAGTCGCTTTGCGCGATCAATTGCACCTGCTGCGCAGGCCGAATCTGCGGCACGGCAGAAGGAGCAACTACTCATTAGGGCCAGCAAAGCGAAAAACAGCGCAACGATGTTCATATTCACCTCCACAGAAAACTTGAGCGCGCCGCGCCCCGCTACGAGAGTGCTGAGTACTCTATCACAATCCTGGTAAGAATCCCATCCGGTCAGCAGTGGGCTGGAAGTCTTAGAGCTATATCAAAAACGCTGACGCGGGCCAGTATTCATTCTCTTACCGGAGCGCATCCCGCCGGAGCGCTTCCGATAAAGCTCTGAGACTTAACGTCGGGGATGGCCTGGTTCTCCCCTGGTTTCTCCGCACTGTCGATGACCATCACGGAGACGGGCATCTTCCTTGATTCTAATTTGCTACATTGAGTGGCTTCAGACGGTGGCCCTCCTTACGTTCAATCTTGAAAGTAAAGCCCATGGGGCAGCGACGCCACCGTGAAGGAGACCACACCGCCCCGGCGGAGCTGTCGCCGCTGATCTCGCCCAGTCACACGCAGGCAATCGGCTCGTAGGCGGTGGCAACTTCGACAGTCCGAGCGTCGCCAATACCCTGGGACCGCAGCGGACTCGGTCCTGAGCGGTGTAATACAGCCCCACACCTCGTACAAGCGGTGCCGCCAACTGATCGCCG
>JAOAPT010000301.1 GCA_025463045.1 Candidatus Solibacter sp. | reverse complement strand
TTGTCGCGCTAATGGTCAGGGTCATTGTCGCGATTGAAATCCTTCCGGGGAGCGCAGGGAGAAGTGTGTTTTCCCTTGACAAGTACTTATCATGGATGTCAACTCTTGATCACGGCCTTACTCCCGCAGTTCCACGATCGTCGCGCCCGAACCGCCTTCCTGTTGGGGAGCGGGATAATAGCGCGCGACGTGGGGGTGCTTGGCGAGCATCTCCGCGACCATCTTCTTCAAGATCCCCATGCCGTGCCCGTGGACGATGCGTACACGGCTCGCCGTCGCCATCACCGCCCGATCGAGGAAGTCGTCGATCGCGTCGCGCGCCTCTTCGGCGTGCTGTCCGATGACGTTGATCTCCTGGTGTACGGGCGCGAGTTCGGGCGCCGGCTTGTAGCTCACGTTCTTCGGCAGCTTGCCCGCGGCGGCGCCTTCCGGCAGGACCTCGAGCACATCGTCGACCGACACCTGCATCTTCATGAAGCCCGCTTCGACTTCGATGCGGCCGTTCCCCAGCACGCGGCGCACGCGGGCCGGATCGCGGATATCCTTCAAGCGGACGCGCGAACCTTCTTCGATACGCAGCGGCTGAATGCGATCCTGCCGTGAATCGTCTTGCGTGGAAAGGACGGTGGTCTGGAAATCCTCGCGCAATTCGCGCTTCGTTTTCGCGACGCGCCGCTGCGCGTCCTGATCGGCCTTGCGCCGGTCGCCGCCCTGCACGATCTTGCCGATCGCCTCTTGCGCCTGCTCCTCGAACTTCGCCAGCGCCTGATTGGTGCGTCGCTCCAATTCCTTAATCTTTGCGCTCTCGCGCTTCTCCCATTCCGCCGCGATCTCTTTTTCGCGACGCGTGAGTTCGGCGACCTTCTCACGCAGCGTCTGTTCGAGCGACTGCGTCTCTTCGATGCGATGATGCAATTCGCTGAGGAACCGCGTGACATCGCGCTCGCGATCGCTCATCGAGAGTCGCGCGCGCCGCATGATGTCCTCGGGCATGCCGAGGCGCGTGGCAATCTCCAGGCCGGCGGATTTTCCGGGCAAGCCGAGCCGCAGATGATATGTCGGCTCGAAGGTCTCCTCGTCGAAGCCCATCGATCCGTTGACCACGCCCTCCGTCGCAGCGCCGTAGATTTTAAGCGCCATCAGATGCGTGGAGACGAGCGTGAACGCGCCAGCCGCGCGGAAGTGCTCCACCAGCGCGACACCGAGCGCACCGCCTTCCTCGGGATCGGTCGCCGCGCCCAATTCGTCGAGCAGGACCAGCGAATCGGGCGTCACATCGAGCGCCATCTCGCGAATGTTTGAGACGTGCGCGGAAAACGTGCTGAGGTTTTCCTGGATCGACTGATAATCGCCGATGTCGGCGAGCACCTGCTCGAAGACCGGGAATTCGGCTTCGAGCGCCGGCACCGGCAGCGCGGATTGAGCCATCAGGCTCAGCAATCCGACAGTCTTCAGCGTGACGGTCTTGCCGCCCGTATTCGGACCGCTGATGAGCAGCGTGCGCCGGTCCTTAGTGAGTTCGAGGCTGATCGGGACCGCCGACTTGCGGCGGCGGCGCAGCACGTCGGCCAACAGCGGATGGCGCGCCTCCTTGAGGGAAAGGCGTTCGCCGAAGGTTGGAATTACGCAATCAAAATCGCTGGCGAAGCGCGCCTTACCGAAGACGAGCTCGAGTTCCGCCATCGTGGCGAGCGTCTGCCGGATCGAATCGCCGTACGCGCGCAGGCGCGATGTTATCTCGACCAGTACGCGATGTACCTCGCGCATTTCCTCCTCGGTGAGGCGAACGAGTTCGTTGTTCAGATCGATCGTTTCCAGCGGCTCAACGAACAGAGTATGGCCGCTGGCGCTCGTGCCGTGGATCACGCCATCGAGCTTGCGGCGCTGTCCTGCGATCACGGGGACCACGAAGCGTTCATTGCGGATCGTGACGAACTCTTCCTGCAGCACGCCCTCTTCACGATGCGCGCGCAGGAAGCGCTCGAGCGAACTCTGGATGGATTTCTTCTGTCGCTCGATATCGCGGCGCAGGCGCGCGAGCGCCACGCTGGCGTTGTCAGCGACACTGCCATCGGGGAGGATCTTGCCGTCGAGTTCGCGCAGCAGCGCGCGAAATTCACCAATCGTGGCAGCGCGTCGCGCGAGGAGCGGGAAGCGTTCGGCGGAAGCAGACAGATTGCTCTTCGCGTCGGCCGCGATATCGAGCAGCGTGAACAGCTCGAAGATTTCCTTCGGCTCCAGGCCCGCGCCTTCGATATGCAGCTTGTGTACGGCGGACTGCACGTCGGGGATGCCGCCGAACTCGATCCGGATCGCGGCACCCCGCGTCGAAGGCTGCGGACGCGTCGCCACCTGCAGGTATTGGATCGCCTCGCCCGCCTCAGCGAGATCGCTTTCGAGGAGCGAGCGATCGGCGTGCGGGCGCACCTTCTCTAACTCGCGCTTGCCGGGCGCGCTCGCGATGTAACGGCCGAGCAGTTGCCGTAGGGCTTCGTATTCGAGGACTTCAGCGCTGGTCTTCACGTTGTGTACTACTTATATCTTCGACGTTTGCGGAAGGCTTTTTCAATCACGGCCAGGGTGCCTTCGGTGATCTGGAGATCTTTCAGGGCGCCGGGTCTGACCCATTCGACGCGGCACACGTCGTCACCGGCGCACAGTTCACCGCCGGTGACGCGGCAGACATAGTCGATGAGCACGTAGTGGTATTCCGGGTTGCCATCGGCATCGCGCATGATGCGTTCGAAGATTTCAAACACGCCGAGCGGTTCGATCTCGAGCCCCGTCTCTTCGCGCACTTCACGCCGCACTGCGAAATCCAGACTCTCTCCGATCTCGAGCGCGCCGCCGGGCAGCGACCACCAGCCTTTGAGCGGTTCCTTGCCGCGCTGCGCCATCAGAATGCGTCCGCGATCGAAGATCAACGCGCCAACCCCCACGATCGGACGTTTGGGATACCGGCGATCGTCCACCGGCGTCATTTGACGTCCGGACGAGCGCGAAAGACCAGGCCGCGCGCGGCGAGAAACAGCGTCTTCATGTCGAAATCGCCGAACGTGCAACCGGCAAGAGTGTCGCTCAGTTCGATCACTTGGACGCGTTTGCCCTGCGGAGTATACACGCTCAGACCCTTGGCTGCGACCCAGAGATCGCCCTTCTCATCGACCGCGATACCGGCCGCCGCGCCGGGAATTTTCGCGATCAGTTCGCGCTCGTTCGAAGCCTCGCCATTGTGATCCAGATCATACGCGCGAATGTTGTGGTCGTCGACGTTGGAGACGTAGAGCGTACGCCCGTTGGGCGAGAGCGCGATGCCGCGCGGGCGTCCGGCCGACTTCGCCACCAGCGTCATCGGACCTTTCGGCGGGATGTGATAGACGCCGTGGAAATCCAACTCCCGGCGATCGCTCTGTTCGCCGAACGCGGGATCCGTGAAATAGACGTGGCCGGTCTTGGAGATGACGATCCCGCAGGGAGCATTGAGCCGCTTCCCTTCCCACTTATCCGCCAGAACTTCGATCTTGCCCGTCTTGTCGGTGCGGGTGACGCGGCGCGTGCGCGTTTCGCAGGTGTGGAGGCGGCCCTGCGCATCGAAAGCGTTGCCCGAGGGACCGTGCGCTTCGGTGCGATACACAGTGATCTCCGAGCCGGGAATCCACTTGAGGATTCTGTCGCTCGGCGTGTCGCTGAAAACGAGGTAGCCTTCCTTCGACCATGCGGGACCCTCGGTAAAGCGATAACCCTGCGCGAGACGTTCGAATTTCAGCTCCGTCGGTTCCTGGGCCAAGGCCAGCAGGGCGAGCGCGGGGAGTGCGATCAGGACGGCGCGGGTCATCTGCCCGTGTTTCATCTGCCCGAGTTTCGCGTCTTGATCTCGATGTTGTTGATGACTTGCTTAACGCCCTTCACCTTGCGGGCGACCGCTCCGGCCTTCTCCTTCTGCTTTGGCAATTCGACGGAGCCGGAGAGCGTGGCGACACCCTTCTCCACCTTAACTTCCAATCCACCGCCTTTAACGACGGGGTCGCCCGCCAGTTTGATGCGGACCTGGTCGGTGATCGTGTCGTCGGTGATGGGCTTCGGATCTTTCGCGAACGCGACGGTCTGCAGGAAGAGTGCGGCAATGAGTACGAGCGTTAGTTTAAACATCGTCTTCTCCGGTCATTGTACGCCAGTCGAGAGCATTGAGAAAGGCGCGATTGTTCCGCCACCCCGGCTGCACGTGCACGTGAAGGTCGAGGTAAACCTTGACTTCGAAGAGGCGCTCCATTTCGTGGCGTGCCTGCGTGCCGATGAGTTTAAGCATCGCACCGCCCTGGCCGATCACGATTCCCTTCTGCCCCTCGCGTTCCAGGTGGATCGTGGCGTAGATCCGCGTGATCTTCGGCGTCGCTTCCCAGCGGTCCACCGTTACGGCGACGGCGTGCGGCACTTCCTGGCGCGTGGCCAGCAGCACCTTCTCGCGAATCAGCTCGCTTGCCAGGAAGCGCTCGGGCTGGTCGGTAACGTAATCCTCCGGGAAATACGCGGGACCCACGGGAAGGTACTTGAGGATCACGGCGCGCAATTCGTCGAGGCCGAGTTTCTTGACCGACGAAACCGGCACATACTCGGCAAACTCGAACGCCGCCTTGTACTCCTCAATCAATGGGAGCATGTGCGCCTTGTCTTTCAGGAGGTCGATCTTATTGAGGACGAGCACGACGGGCGTCTCATGACGCCGCGCGATATCGATGGCGCGCCGGTCGTCTTCCGTGAACTTGCGCCCCACGTCCACGACGAACAGCAGCAGGTCGCGTTCTTCGAGCGCACCGCGCACCGTATCCATCAGCCTTTTATTCAGCGGAGTGTTGGCCTTGTGAATGCCGGGCGTATCGGCGAAAACGATTTGCGCTTCGGGGATCGTCAGCACGCCTTGAATCGAAGTGCGCGTGGTTTGCGGCTTATCGGCGACAATCGCCACCTTCTGCCCGATCAGAGCGTTGAGCAGCGTCGACTTGCCGGCATTGGGCCGGCCGATCAGGGAAACGAAACCGGACCTGAATTCTGTTTTCATTGAGCAACCGTCTGTGATTTGCTGATGCGGACCTGGCCGACGCGCAATTCATCGCTGACCAGCACTTCGAGCCGGACGCCATCGCGTTCGACAAATTCGCCGGCCTTCGGCACGCGGCCGAGCCATTCGCTGACCAGCCCGCCAACCGTGGTGGATTCGATGTCCTCCCCACGATGAAAGGTGTCGATCAGGTCGGTGATGCGATCGAGATCGAAACTGCCGGACACGATGTAGCCGCCCTGCCCGTCTTCGGTGACATCGCTCTCCGGCTCATGTTCATCGCGGATTTCGCCGATGATCACTTCGAGCAGATCCTCCATGGTGGCGAGCCCGGCGGTGTTGCCGTACTCGTCCACCACAATCACCATGTGAGTATTTTCCTGCTGCATGCTGCGCATCAGGACGCTGACCGGCTTGGTTTCCGGCACCAGCATGATGTTGCGAACCAATCCGCGGACGGTGCGTTTCTCGCGCTCTTCTTCCTGCAACTCGAACATGTCGCGGACGTGGACAAAGCCGATCACGCTGTCGATCGTGCCTTCGTAGACCGGGATGCGCGAGTACTGCTCCGTGATCACGAGCTGCCGGAGTTGCTCGAGCGTTGCATCCGCCGAAATCGCGACGATGTTCGGACGCGGCGTCATCACCTCGCGCACCACCTTGTCCCCGAACTCCACCACCGATTGAATCAGCTTGCGGTCTTCCTCTTCGATCAGGCCTTCCTCCGTGCCGGCGGAGATCAGAGCTTCGATATTTTCGGCGGGCGTGGGCTCTTCGTTGGCGGCCGTCGTGTCGTCCGTGAGATCGATCAGCGATTGGAAGAAAGCGAGCATGACGACGAACGGGCGCATCACCAAAGCAATGAGGCGGAGCAGCGGGACCAAGGGCAGCAGCCAGTGGCCGGTGGTTCGGCGGTAGAGCAACTGCGGCAGGGCGAAGCAGACGACGATCATGGTAAAGGTGACGGCCAGCACGGCCTGCCAGAAGATCGCGGCGTGCCAGGGTGTTCCATCGCTGAACCACGCAAAGTAGAGAATGCCGAGGATCGCCAGCAGCGTGTGCTTGACCAGCGAGAATGCGCCCGCGCCATCCTCTGTCTTCATGCCGAGTTTGTCTTCCAGCGTTTCCTTAAAGAACTTCAGCGAGGGCAGATCGCGCGTCCGCAGACGCATGCTTTCCAGGTAGAGCACCTGCACGAACGTGGTCAGGGCGAGCAACGGAATCGCGATCAGGATGCCGATAATTCCCAGGATCATGACTCAACCCGCTCGATCAGTCCGGCCGGAAGACCCAATTTCGCGCGCCAGCGTTTCTCCAGGCGAGCCATCTGTCCGCGATCGATTTCGTGATCGTGGCCCATCAGATGAAGCACACCGTGAAGCATCAGGATCTGGATTTCGGTTTCGATGCTGTGCGCGAACTCACGAGCCTGCGCCCTTGCGCGGACCAGCGAAATGGCGAGATCGCCCAGACCACTCCCCGTGTTCCCGAGCGGGAAAGAGAGCACGTCCGTGGCGTAATCCTTACTTCGGAAATCGCGATTCAGGCGGCGGAGTTCGGCGTCGCCGGTGATCAACGTGTCAAAGGGCACTCCCTGTGCGACTTCTGTTTGCAGGCGGCGGGCGAAGCGTTCGATCGGGGTGCGGCGTAACGTCGCGGGAACGCGGCGGAACGTGACGCTACTGCCTTCGGGCGATGGCATAGCAGCGATCAGGCCTGCGGAGCGGTCTCAGTGGGAGGAACGACCACCTTGACCTCGCCGGCACCGTTCTCGGCCGGCGGCTCGGTCAGTTTCAGCGAGAACTGGCGTCCGGCTCCGATGGCTTCGTTATAACGGTCGTACGCTTTCACCATCCGTTGAACCAGCGTGTGGCGCACCACGTCGACGTCGTCGAACTTCACGAAGCTGATGCCTTCCACGCCCCGCAGAACGTCGGCGGCCTCGATCAGTCCGCTGCGGCGCGCGTTGGGCAGATCGATCTGCGTGACGTCGCCGTTGACCACCATCTTGGAATTGAAGCCGAGGCGCGTGAGCACCATCTTCATTTGCTCCGGCGTGCAATTCTGCGCTTCGTCGAGGATGATGAAACTGTCGTTGAGCGTACGTCCGCGCATGAACGCGATGGGAGCGACCTCGATCACGTTGCGCTCCAGCAGTTTCTCCACGCGCTCGCTATCCAACATGTCGTAGAGCGCATCATAGAGCGGGCGGAGGTACGGGTCGATTTTCTCCTGCAGAGTCCCGGGCAGGAATCCGAGACGCTCACCGGCTTCCACCGCTGGGCGGGTGAGCACGATGCGCGCGACCTGCTTGTTCATCAGCGCGGAGATCGCCATCGCGACCGCAAGATACGTCTTGCCGGTGCCGGCAGGTCCGACGCCGAAGACCAGATCGTTGCGTTCGATGGCTTCCAGGTAGCGGCGTTGGTTGACCGTCTTCGGCGCGAGGATTTTCTTGCCGAAACTGCGCTGCTTGCCGCTGTTGACCAGCGCGCGCAGGGACACCTCGCGATCCTTGGTGACCACCCGCAGGTAGCTGTTCAGGTCGCCATTGTTGAAGACGAAGCCCTCCCGAAGGAGCGTGTTGTAATCCTCCAGGATGCTCTGTGCCCTGGTGACGTCCTCCGGTTCACCTTCGATTTCAAGGTTGTTATCGACTAGCTGAGTATGGACACCCAATCCGGCTTCAATGAGCCGGATGTTTTCATCGCGGGTGCCGAAGAGGCTTTCTACGCCTCGGCTGATACGCACGCTGGATTTCATCAAGTGGGTGTTGGATACCTCCAAGCTGGGGAAAAAAGGCGACAGACTGGGACGGTCAAACAATAGAGGGTCGAACCTTCGACAACCCGCATTCGCGGGGAGGGGAAAACCATCTGC
>JAOAPT010000783.1 GCA_025463045.1 Candidatus Solibacter sp. | reverse complement strand
GTCAACAGGCATGCGACGCAGGTGTACTCTGGTTTCCAGAATCGCGAGCGCTAGCGAACTTGCCGTGTAGATAATCGCGTGCCGGGACTGTTCCAGCGACCGCCGTAAATTCTCGCGCCCTTCACCGTCCAGATTGTGGAAAGCTGCACTGCGGACACGGTATAGACGCGTCAGCTAATGACGCCGTGCCGGATGCGCACCAAAATATCCAGTACTTCCTGCCGGCCGGCCTCAGTTTGGATGGCGCGAATCGGCGACTCTTTCTTCAACGCAGGGTTGCTCTCCCGCATCCACTCGAGCGCTCGATCGCTATCGCCGAATACTTCAAGGGCACGCAGCAGAATCGCGGTTTCAGTTTCATGGGCCAGAAGGCGTTTCGTCTCGGACACAACGGTCAACGCAGCCGATTCTATTTTCGTGTCGGGACGTCCGGAGTGACGGCCTAGAAGCGCCAGCAGGGCGGCCAAAAGGATAATGCTCGTCGCCAGGAAGATGCGGCTGAGCCTATCCCCCGTTTCTCCTCCTGCGGCTAAGACCACCACGTTGGCGAGGGCGGCGCAAGTCGTCAGAATTAGAGGCCAGCTGGTATTGAATTCGGCGATCTGATGACGACCTTTGTCAGGCGGCGGCATCCTATTATCGACGACCCACCGGTTATCGACGACCCACCGGCGTCGTCCCTTTTGTATATTCTAGCTCGCACGCCGCACCAAGAACACCGCGACTTCGGCCGTCAGATTCGGCATCACGCCCACCTTTCGATGTCCGGCGAGGAAATAGCGCCGCTCCACGACGAGATTTTCCAGTGCGGCGAGCGCCTCGAAATCGTGCACCGTGAGGAAGTGAATATTGGGCGACTCGTACCACTCGTAGGGAAAGAGCGATGTCTGTGGCGCGCGTCCGCTGAACAGCATTGAGAGCCGCACGCGCCAGTGTCCGAAATTAGGGAACGCCACGATCGCGCGCCGTCCGACGCGCAGCATCTCGCGCAGCACGGTCCGCGGGTGACGCGTCTCCTGCAAGGTCTGACTGAGGATTACGTAATCGAACGCCTGGTCGGGGTAATCGGCGAGCCCTTCGTCGATATCGCACTGGTAGACCGAGACGCCGCGGCCGATCGCTTTGCGCACCTTGGCGCCGGCCAGTTCGACGCCGCGTGCCTCCACGCCCTTGTTGGCGGCGAGCCATTCGAGCAGTTCGCCTTCGCCGCAGCCGAGGTCGAGCACCTTGGTGTTCGGCTCGACGATCTCGCCGATGATGGCATAATCGCTGCGTCCCAGAAGTTCGCCTACGAAGCCAGCCTTCATTGCGCCTTCTCGAACGTGTTCGCCAGGAAGCCGCGCACCAGGTCTGTCTGCTCCGCCACGTCCACCAGGAAGGAGTCGTGGCCGTAATTCGATTGCAGCTCCACGTATGCTACATCGCGATTGCGCGAGCGCAGCGCGCGTACCAATTCCTGCGATTGATAGCTCGGGTATAGCCAGTCGGAGCTGAAGCTGATCACGAGGAACCGCGCGTCGGTCTTCTCCATCGCGGCGGCGAGCGTGGGGTGGCCGTTCGAGAGATCGAAGTAGTCCATCGCCTTGGTGATGTACAGGTACGAATTGGCGTCGAAGCGATTGACGAACTGGCTGCCGCGATAGCGCAGGTAACTCTCGACCTCGAAATCCACGTCGAAGCCGAAGCTGAAGTTCTCCTTGCCGCGCAGGCGTCGGCCGAACTTCTCGCGCATCGAATCATCGCTCATGTAGGTGATGTGGCCGACCATGCGCGCCACCGCGAGACCGCGCGCCGGCGGTTGCTTACCGTAGTAATTGCCGTCGCTCCAATCGAGGTCGGCCATGATCGCCTGCCTGCCGACTTCGTTGAACGCGATCTGTTGCGCGCTGTGACGCGTGGTGGTGGCGATCGGGATCGCGCTGACGACGCGATCGGGATAGCAGACAGCCCATTCGAGCGCCTGCATGCCGCCCATCGAACCGCCCGACACGGAGAGCAGGCGCTTGATGCCGAACCAATCGATCAGCATACGCTGCAGCCGCACCATGTCGCCGATCGTGATCACGGGGAAGGACATGGCGAACGGGCACCCGGTCGCCGGATTGGTCGAGCCCGGTCCGGTGGTGCCGCGGCAGCCGCCGAGGACGTTCGTGCAGATCACGAAATACTTGTTCGTGTCGAACGCCTTGTGGGGGCCGATCATGTTGTCCCACCAGCCAGGTTTGCCATCGAGCGCACTGATTCCGGCGGCGTGCGCGTCGCCCGAAAAGGCGTGCAGCACGAGGATGGCGTTGGTTTTGGCGGCGTTCAGTTCGCCATAGGTTTCGTACGCGACGTCGACTGGCGCAAGTGTTGCACCGCTGTCCAGTGAAATCGCATCGAACCTGACAGTGTTGGCCTCAACAATCATTTCGGGAAGTGTTTTCATGATAACAAAGCCGGTCAATGTGACAGGATGAGCGCGTGATGTGAGTCCCCGGGAGGCCGGATACACTGGAGAAATGTCCAACCCCGCAGGAACCCCTCTCCCCGCCGAACAGGCCTGGTTCACCTTCGACAAGTGGAAGAGCACGGGCACGGAGATCGGCGTGATGTTTCACGGCGCCTCCGGCTCGGTGACCACCATGGGTACGATCACGAACGCCAGAATGGGCCGCCTCCAATTGAACAGTGCGACGTCCGAGGTCTCGTTCCGCCTGAAGGACGCGAATTTCACGCACGGTCCGGTGCAGATGTTCCCTCGCTGGCCGATGCCTCCGATGGTCGAGGTGATCGCGGTGCAGGCATGGTTCCCGAACGGCGACTGGCTCGGGCTGGCGGAGCGCCTGCGTCCCGAATCGCTGACATGAGAATCCTGCTTCTGATGATGATGGCGATGGCGCCCGAGTACCGGCAGGCGCTGCCCGGATACCACTACCAGTTTCCGCGCGACCACTTCGAGCATCCCGAGTTCCGCACCGAATGGTGGTACTACACCGGCAACGTGCACGCCGTCGACGGCCATCGCTACGGCTTCGAACTCGTCTTCTTCCGGCAAGGCGAGCACAAGGGCGACGCTGACAACCCTTCCGCGTGGCGCATCGACGATCTGTATCTCGCGCACCTCGCGCTCACCGATATCGATGGCGAACGCTTCCGCTACTTCCAGCGCCTGAATCGCGCGGGTCCCGGAGTGGCGGGCGCGAGCCAGCGCGAAGCGCGCGTGTGGAATGCCAACTGGGAGGCGAAGTGGGACCCCGCCAGCGCGCAGCAGACGCTGACCGCGGTCGCCGAGGGTGTGCGCTTCACGCTGCGGCTCACGCCGCGCACCGCGCCCGTGATCCACGGCGAAAACGGTGTCAGCCAGAAGGCCGCGGGGGCAGGGAAGGCGTCATATTACGTTTCCTTCCCGCGCCTCGACGTGGCCGGCATGCTCAATGGCGCGGCGGTCACCGGCACGGCGTGGATGGATCACGAGTGGTTCACGCACCAGCTCGAACCCAATCAGCAGGGCTGGGACTGGTTCAGTGTACAGCTCGATTCCGGGGCCGACCTGATGCTCTTCCAACTGCGGCAGGCGGGCGGCGCGATCGATCCGTTCTCGTCGGGCACGTACGTCGCGCCCGATGGCCGCACCACGCACCTGAAGCGCGCCGACTTCGAACTGCAGCCGATCGAGTGGTGGACCAGTCCGCGCACGAAGGCGAAGTATCCGATCAAGTGGCGTGTCACGGTGCCGTCTCTCAAGCTGGCGCTGGAGTGCGCCGCCGCCCTTCGCGATCAGGAGCTCGTGTCCGAAGGTGAGGTGTTCCCGAGCTACTGGGAGGGCGCAGTGACGTATAGCGGCAGCGCCAAAGGAGTCGGGTATCTGGAAATGACGGGGTATGGCAAGCCGGTGAAGCTGTAGGTCTTCCTCAGTTGCTCGCGTTCGAAATCTTCTCTACCCCCCGTGCCATAATCTACCCATGAAGCTTTCCGACGGCAAATTGAAGCGCATGAAGGCGCTGTCGAACGAGCGCGGCGTCATTGCGGCCGCCGCCATGGACCAGAGGGGCAGCCTCCAGAAAGCGCTCGCCGGAGCCCGCGGCGTCGATATTCACGAGATTACTCCCGCGATGATGAGCGAATTCAAAGTCGCCGTCACCCGCATTCTGACTCCCCATGCCAGCGCTATCCTGCTGGACCCCGAATTCGGCCTCGAAGCCGCCCGCGCGCGCGCTCCCAACGCCGGTCTCCTGCTCGCCTACGAGCTTTCCGGCTACGACAACACCAAGCCCGGCCGACTCCCCGACCTATTGCCGCACGTCTCCGTCAAACGCATCGTCGACTGGGGCGCCGATGCGGTTAAGATCCTGATCTACTACTCGCCCTTCGACGATCCCGACGTGAAGGACATCAAGCACGCCTTCATCGAACGCATCGGCGCGGAGTGCGAGACCTACGAGATTCCCTTCTTCCTCGAATTCGTCGGCTACGATCCGAAGGGCGGCGACGAACGCGGCCTTGAATTCGCGCGCCAGAAACCGGAGATCGTCAAGAAGAGCATGGAAGTCTTCTCGCGGCCCGAGTATCGCGTCGACGTTCTCAAAGTGGAAGTGCCGATTAACGCCGAATACGTCGAAGGCTCGAGCGTCTACAAAGGGCAGAAGGCGTATACCCGCGAAGAGGCGCTGCGGCATTTCCGCGAGGCGGCCGCCGTTGCGGGCAAGCCGTTCATTTATCTTTCCGCCGGTGTAAGCAATGCGCAGTTCACCGAATCGCTCGCCATGGCGTCCGAGGCGGGTACGGATTACTCGGGTGTGCTCTGCGGGCGCGCCACCTGGAAAGACGGCATTCCGATTTATGGCAAGCAGGGACTGAAAGCGCTCGAAGAGTGGCTGCAGCGCGAAGGCGTCCGCAATATCAACGCAGTGAACGCAGTCATTCAGTCCGCGAAGCCGTGGTACACGAAGCTCGGAATTTCGGTGTAACCCTCAGCCCTTGACGGCGTAAAGCGGTGCGAGGCCGACCATGGCGAGTCCGCACGCGAAAAGCACAAGCATCAGCATCGCCAGCGCCTTCAGTCGGAAGTCGCCGTTCCTGAGTTCGCGGAATATCAGCATGCCCCATAAAGCGGCCAGCACCGGGGCGCTCTGCGCCAGCAGGTAGCGTGTCATCGGCGCGGGCTGCATCTGCTCGGGCACGCTCGTGCTCACCATCATCGCCAGAATGCCAGTCATCCACACAATTCCGGCGAGCCATCCCAGGATGTGCTGCCGCAGGCGCCCGTTGAAGTACGACCCGAAATCGATCGGCTCGCCCTCCACCGGAAGGTTCATCAAGAAGATGTTGAACACGAAGGAGGAGAAGAACACGCCGAACGCAAAAACCGCGCCCAATGCATACGCTCCGAGTCCCTGTTCACCCAGCCGGGCTTTGTCCAGCAAACCGGTGAAGCTGCCGATCAGGATACCGGCCACCAGCGCCAGAATGATGCCCTTGAGTGCATTCGGACGGCGCGTGCTCTTGGCGTGTCCGCTGCGCGCCAGCGTCTCGTGCTGCGCCACCGCCATCATCCGGTACATCACCGCATTCACGATTACCGAAGTCAGCACCAGCACACATCCCAGCCCC
This sequence comes from Candidatus Solibacter sp., assembly GCA_025463045.1. Classification (GTDB taxonomy): domain Bacteria; phylum Acidobacteriota; class Terriglobia; order Bryobacterales; family Bryobacteraceae; genus Solibacter. Next base: position 4,078 of record JAOAPT010000783.1, on the reverse strand, counting down.
AACATCGTGCTGTTGCCCGACGCGCGGCCCGCGAAACCGAGCGCGGTCCCCACCAGTAGCGCGATTCCCATAGTCATCGGAAATGCCACCGTCAGACCTGCGACCGAAACCGCGGCCATCAGCAGCATGTTGCCGAAATTGAAGACTAGGCCGGCCATCACGCCATACATCCACTGGCGTTTGCCGGCGTGCTGCAGATCGTCTATGAAGCTGAATCCGTCGTAACCCAGATTGCCCACGGTAAACGCATAGATCATCGCGGCCACAAACAACCCGATAGCGAAATCGAAGTAGAACATTTCGAACCGCCACCTGCCGGCGAACTTGAAAGCGCTCGCCCACGATCCCAGGCAAAACAAGCTGAGGATCATCAGAAACAGGACAACGGGATAACTCTGTGGCAGGATCATGAATTCAGTTCCGGAAGTGTGAGGGTACAACGCCGCGGGAGTGCGGGTCAACCATCCTCCGGCGCGCCGAGCGCGGCAGTACTAGCGATTCGGCTCCAGCGCGACCCGGTCGCCCGCCGCGCGCACCACTCGCCATGCGCGGGAATTCTGGCCGCACTTCGGTAGCGGTGTAACCGAATAAAAATTCAGGCCATACTCCCAATTGCGCTTCACGTCGCCCAGGCAGACTTCGGCCGCCTGTCCCTCGATACGGCGCCATAATCCGCGCGCCGAGACCTCGCGATCGAGCTCCGGCGTGGCGGCCATTTTCAGGTACGCAATCCCAAGGGCAGCGCCCACGGCCACTGCGAGCACGCCGGCCAGCCGCCGCCCTCGCGCGTCCAACCACCAGGCAGTCGCCGCGATCGCCGGCGCCGCCAGCCAGATCGCCTGGAAGCGGGGGAGGGGAGCTTGCTTGAGCCCGGTGAGTACCGCGACGGGCAGAACTTGCGCCGCGATCGGGAACGCCACCAGCAGTCCCGCGCAGGCCGCCAGCCACCAGCGAGCGCTCGCCGCCTCCTCCAGGCCGAGCGCCATCAGCGCCGCCACCGCCGGCAGCATCGGCAGGATGTAGCCCGGCAGCTTATTAATAGATATAGAGAACAGCACGAGCACGCTCACCGCCCAGACCGCGAGGAATAGCCGCCGCCGGTCCTTCCATCCCGTGCCCCGTGCCGCGAGGCCGAATAACGGCGACCACGGCAACAACGCCGCCACCAGAATCGGCAGATAGAACCACCAAGGCCGCTGATGCATCAGGGCGTCCGACGTCACCCGTGAAAAGTGGTGCACGATGATGAAGTCGTGGATGAACGTCCACCCGTTGCGCGCGTAGCAGAGCGCGTACCAGGGCAGCGTCACCGCCAGGAATGGGAGGACGACTCGCCATCGCAGCCAGTCGCGTACATGCCGGCCCATCAGCAGCGGTGCGGCCAGCGCGAGCGGCACCAGTCCCTTGGCCATCACCGCGAGGCCGAACATCGCGGAGGCCCACGGCAGATTGCGCGTGTCGCGCTTTGCCACCCACGGCATCGCCAGCAGCATCGCCGCCGAATACGTAGCGGCCAGCGGAATGTCGGTGACGCCGTTCTGGCTATAGCCGACCCACAATCCGCTGGTGCCCAGGATCAGCGCCGCCATCCACGCCACGCACTCGCCGAATTCGCGGCGCAGCACGAACCAATAGAAGACCAGGAATCCGCAGGCGAGCAGTGCAACCGGCAGGCGCGCCGCGAGCTCCGCGCTCAGTCCCAGGCGGAATGCCGCTCCGCTCATCCAATACAACAGGGCTGGTTTTTCAAACCATGGCGAGCCCCACAGCCGCGGCGTAATCCAGTCTCCGCTGTGCGCCATCTCGCGCGCGATCGAAGCATACCGCGGCTCGTCCGGCCCGAGCAGGCCGGAGGCGCTCAAGTCGAAAAAATAGACGAGGTATGCCAGCGGGAGGACCACCCATAGCAGACGCGGGATTTTCCGGGGCACCCTTCCAGTATGCGGCACTCCGGACCAGATTCGCGACCGATCACATTCGCGAGAATCACAACGAACGTAGGAATTTGAGAATCGCCTGTTTATCGGAGACGCTCAGATTATTGAAGTTCCGGACCACCGCGTTCGCCTCCGACGCCGGGAACTCCGCCGTAGCCGCGCTCGAATGCGCCGCGATCACCCGCATAAGGTCCGTCTCCCTGCCATCGTGCAGAAAGAAGAGCCTCTGCCCCAAGCCCCACAACGGAGCGGTGCGAAATTCATCGCCGCCGGCCAGTCCCTGCGAGACGCGATCCGCCAGCCCGGCCCCCATGTGATGAATCGCGAAATCGGAGTACGGATGAATATCCCGATTCGCCAATTGCGGAAACGTATTGGCGCCGGTGTGCAGCGTTACCGTGTGGCAGCGTGCGCAGCCAACGTTGAAGAACTGATTCGAACCCTCCACGACGTCGTTGTCGATCGGCCCACGGCCCGGAGGCGCCAGGAAGCGCATGAAATTGGCGAAGTTGTTGATATCGTCGAAAACCGCTTCGTCCATGAATCCGCCCACTTTGAAGATGCTGTTCGCCGCCGGATTCGGTGAGCAGTTCGTAGTTTCGTCGCGGTCGTTATTGAACAGCAGATTGCTGATGCCCATCTCCACGTTGTAGGCTTCACCTGAGAACATGAGCAGCGATTTGTTCTGCGCCTTCCATCCGAAGCGCGTGATCGTCCCATCGTTTCCATTCCGGTTCAGGCGGCCGGAGATGCCGAAGGCCGCTCCCCCGCTCGAAGCCAGATTCCGCACAAGGGTGGTTTCCGTAACCGCTTCGATCAATCCCAAACCGAATGTCGGCGTCGGAATCCGGAACACCAGGTTCGCCGTATTCGAGAAATCCGTTTGCACCAGATTGCAGCCCGACGGCGTATCGGTGCGCCCGCCGATCGTGAAGATCGCATGCACTCCTCCATCTGGCGAGCCATCCGGATTCCGCACAAAGCGCACTTCCCGCGCCGGCCCATTCGGCGTCAGGAACGAGGGAATCCGGTTCTGCGAGTTCGCAAACTGCAACAGTGGATTGTTCGCCGGGCTGCTACCGCCCGCGGCGGGCTGAATGTGGCAGGACACGCACGAATTCGAATTAAACCGCGGACCCAGTCCGTCCGCCACCACCTCCGCCTCCTGGAAGTTCTGCAGCCCCTTGTTAAAGACGGCTGTCATCGCCGGCGAGAGCCCCGAGACAGGCGCGCCTGCTGCGGCCGTGCCCCCTCGAGGACCAGGGTCCGTCTGAGCTATCGCGTTCGTGCTGCAACCTAGAGTAACCATCACCAGTGTCGCTATCTGGATGGCGCTATCGAGAGACACACTAATCCTGCGTGCTCGGAAACTGAACATCGAGTTATCCCCCTTACGTGTAACTTGCCGACGTCAACTAACTTTGGTGATACCGGAGCTTCGGCATTTGAACACAGCGCTGCCAAGCGAAGGTGTCACGGTTTCAACCGCTGCGCGTGCACGGGGCGGTTCTTTGTGGTCCCACTGGGTGGCGGAACTGGCGCTAAGTGAAGTGGAGCACACCATAATATCTTAGTAGTGCGCCCAGTTACATCTGTTTACTTAAAATGTAAGTTAGGGCTCATTCTACTCTCACCAAAGTTCGGCCGCAAGTCAGGAAAATCATCCCGATGTGCCGACTCGCACCTTCCGCTGCGATTCGCTAACCGAAGTTAATAAGGTAGAATCCCAATGGAATCATGACTCCCGCACTCACGCCCGACACGCTCGATCGGGCTCTCGCGTTCATGTCCGCTTTCTATGCGGAGGAGGCGCTCGATTTTCGCGAACCGCGCGCGCGCCACGCGCTCGAGCAGCTACTCGCCGACCCGGCGCTCGGCGTCTTCCGCTTCATCGAAAAAGATGGCGAACCAGTGGGATACTTCGTCCTCACGCTTGGATTCAGCCTCGAGTTCGCCGGGTGCTTCGCCCTGCTCGACGAGTTCTACGTCGCTCCCGCGCATCGCGGACATGGCATCGGAGGGGAGGCGCTCATCGAGATTCAACGGATAGCCGCGTCGCTCGGCGTCGCCGCCCTTCGCCTGGAAGTCGATCGCGCCAATCCGCGTGTGCACGCCTTCTACCAGCGCGCCGGATTCGTCGC
>JAOAPT010000766.1 GCA_025463045.1 Candidatus Solibacter sp. | reverse complement strand
CGAGGGACTCGAGCCCCTGCCGGCGGGCGAAGGCTTCGAGCGCGCCGGGGGTGTGGATGCCGGTGGTGAGCAGGCGGGCGGTTTCAGGCTGTGCGGCGAGCAGTGCTGCCTCCACGGCGAGGCGGTGCTGAATTTCCTGATCGAGCGCCTTGGCGGCGGCCTTGTAGATCTCGACCTGGCCATCGACCGGGTTGGTGAACCACGCATTGAGGTTGAAGTTGAGGACCTCGTAGCTCCAGAGAACGAAGAAGACGACGGGCACGCAGGTCAAGAGCATGGCGCCTACGACGAGTTTGGTCCGGATGCGGGAGCCGAGGCGTTTGGCCTGGCGGGCAACGTAAAGTTTTATGAATTCGCGGGCGAGAATCCAGCCGACGGTGACCATCAAAATGAAGATCAGCGTGGAGACGGCCCAATAGATGAAGGTCTGCTGGAGATTGGAAGGACTGAAGAAATTGTAGAGCCGGAAGGAGCCCTGCCACACTACGAGGATCACGCTGATGACGAGCAGCACGCTGGCAGACCCGTAGAACAGGCGCTTTCTCATAGGGATAAGTCCTTCTCCTTGATTATACGTGGTGCGAATTATACGTGGTGCGGCAGGGGCCCTGTCGTGGACGTTCTAAACTTTTCGCGATCTCCGCCGATATAGAAATACATGAACACGAACTCTACTCGACGGCTGACAAAGATTCTGGGCATCACGTTGATTGCGTGTCTGTGCGTGGCATTCGCGCAGGATGCTCCGAAAAAAGTCTCCAAGAGCGAAGGCCTAAATGCGGTGACAAACAGGGTGACCCCGGATTACCCGCCGATTGCCAAGCAACTCAAGATTGAAGGCGCGGTGGAACTGGAGGCGATCGTTGCGGAGAACGGGACGGTCGAAAAGGTAAACATCGTGAGCGGGAATCCGGTGTTGACGCGGCCGGCCGCAGAGGCAGTCAAGCGGTGGAAATATGCGCCTTTCACCACTGAAGGTAAAACGGTCAAAGCGGCGGTTCCGGTCAGCCTAAGCTTCAAGTTGTAGGACGCATTCCACAGGGCAAAATGATGAACTTAAACAAACGGCTGCTCACCAGCTTTGGAGCGATGCTCGGACTTGTTCTGCTTTTAAGCGCTGGGGCGATTCTGGTAACACGAGACCTGGGCGGAGAGCTGAACCACGCGGCCAATGTTACGGCGCGCCAGCAATATCTGGCCGGCCTGGTTGGCGCCGGCGCCGCGGAATTGACAAGTCTGGAGCGGGGCACTGTGCTGGCCGCGATGCTCGGCGACAAGCCGCGCGCCGACGAATACCAGCGGCAGTTCCGCACACGCGCGGACGGGTTGCAGAAGGCGCTTGCCGATTTAACTAAAATGGCGGCTTCCCGTGAGGAGGCAGCGCGTCTGCAGACCGTGGACCAGCAGGCGGCGTCGGTGTCGCAGGCACACGAGGAGATGCGCCAGGCGATGGCCAGCCAACAGATGGATGTGGGAATGACAATCTTCGCGCAGAAGGTGCAACCGCGGCTCGAGGAAATCGGGCGTCAGGCAACCGAACTGGTTGATCAGCAGAATCGCGATCTGGCGGCGACGTCGCTGTCTTCGGCGGCGCGCAGTTCGCGCAGCACGCTGGTCACGGTAGCGCTGATGCTGATTGCGCTCGCAGTCGGCGTAGGCGTTTTCTGGACAGTGCGCCATGCCAGCGGATCGCTAAAGGATCTGGCCTTCCGTATGTCCCAGAGCGCCGAGAATGTCTCGAGCGCGGCTTCGATGGTGTCGAGCGCGGGGCACTCTCTGGCCGAAGGCGCGAGCCAGCAAGCCTCGTCTCTCGAAGAGACGTCCGCGTCGACGGAGGAGATCGCGTCGATCACGCGCAAGAATGCCGATCATGCCCTGCAGGTGGCAGGGCTGATGCAGAAGACCGCCGAAGGTGCGGTGGGAGTCAACACTTCGCTCGACCGCATGGTGGAGCAAATGCGGGAAATTGGCAATTCCAGCAACAAGATCGCTCGCATCATTAAGGTAATCGATGAGATCGCCTTCCAGACGAATATTCTGGCGCTGAATGCCGCCGTCGAAGCAGCACGCGCCGGAGAAGCGGGGCTGGGATTCGCGGTAGTCGCTGACGAGGTCCGGAATCTGGCGCAGCGCTGCGCGCAGGCCGCGCGCGATACCGCGGGATTGATCGAGGACTCGATCGCCTCGGCTCGGGACGGCAATTCGCGTCTGGATCAGATGGCCGGTTCGGTGCGCGGGATGACGGAGAGCGCGACGCGCGTCAAGGGTTTGGTGGATGAGGTCAATCTGGGAAGTCAGGAGCAGGCACGGGGGATGGAACAAATCTCGCGGACGGTACTACAGATGGAACAGGTAACTCAAAAGACGGCAGCGAGTGCGGAAGAATCGGCGGCAGCGGGAACGGAACTCAACGACCATGCGAACGCGTTGCGCGAACTCGTGCACGAAATGCGAACGATGGTTGGGATGGAATAATAAGGCAGGAAAACCGGGTGGGGCCGGGGAGTCCCCGGCCCGCTCCCGAATGGATTACATTTTGACGCTGTCGACTTTGATCGTGTCGCCGTCCATGGTGCCCGAAAGGGTCACTTTGTGGCCGGCATGAGCAGTCACTTTATCCTGGTTGGAGATCTTGTAGACCTTGCCGTCGGAAACAAACACAGCAGGCGAGCCACCCTTGATGCAGCGCGTCGCGCAAGCCGCGTGATCTTCCGCAGCGCCATGGTCTTCCTTCTTGCCCGCGCAGGCCTGATCCACGATGTAGCCGGTCCAATCCGCCGCCATCGAGCTCATTGCGCAAAACGCGAATACTGCGAGTACCTTCTTCATGAAACCTCCTCTGTGTGCTTTGATTACCGGGTCCACGAACGACTATACTCCAGATACGTAACTCCCGCAAGTTGCGGATGTGCTTGAGAAATTTGCAGTTGTTAACTCTCGCATACTCTAGTAAAACAGATACTTCCGCCACTGCGCCTCGCCCTTGCCCATCATCCGCATCAGGTGCCGGCTGGTGTGCAGGCTGAACGGGCGCGGCTGCCGCAGCAGCTTCATGCCTGCCTCCTCGGGCGTGCGATTGCCCTTTCGGTTGTTGCAGTAATGACAGCAAGCAACGAGGTTTTCCCACGCCGACTCGCCGGCGCGCGAACGCGGGATGACGTGGTCGAGCGTGAGCTCGCCGGAAGCCAGGGACCGGTGGCAATATTGGCAGGTATAACGGTCGCGCATCAGAATGTTCTTGCGCGACAGTGCGCGGGTCTGGCGGGGAATCCGCCGATATTCGAGCAAGCGGATCACGCTCGGCAGGTTCACCGAGCTGCGCGCGGAATGTACCGCGCTGATCGACAGCTCTTCGGCCGACGCCACGCCCTTGAGGACCAGGACCAGGGCGCGCCGGGCGGCGCAGATGTTGATCGGTTCGTAGCTGGCATTGAGCACCAGCACGGGCTTCTGCAGTCGTTCGGTCTGCATCAAACTTTTCCCCCCATCGTCGAATCAGCCGCCGCCAGCCGCCAGCCATCCATGCGCCGGTCCACGCGAGCGACGGTCAAGAGCGCGACCCGTTTGGCGCCGCCACGCTTCAAAGCGTTGGCGCAAGCGGTCGCGGTAGACCCGGTCGTCATCACATCGTCAATCAACAGAATTCGCTTTCCCGCTATCGGGCGCGAGCGGAACGCGGCGGCGACGTTGCGGCGGCGTGCGCTATTGCTGAGGCCCGCCTGCGTCGGCGTGGCGTGAACGCGGCGGAGCGCGCGAATCACAGGAATGCCCGTGCTCCGCGAGATCCCGCGCGCCAGCAATTCGGCCTGATTGAATCCTCGTTGAAGGCGGCGCCGCCAGTAAAGCGGCACCGGGACGATGGCGTCGAAACGTTCATCGCGCGGCAAGGCTCGCATCAGCAGACCGCCCAAGGGGCGCGCCAGGGTGCGAATCTTGCTGTACTTGAAGAGGTGGATCAGCCGACGCAGCGGGCCCTCGTAGGCTCCGTACGCGTACGCCGCGTCAAAACCGCGAAGGCCGCTGCGGCACAGCGCGCAGCGGCCTTCTTCATCCAAAGGGAACGCGTTTTGAAACGGCGTCCGGCAACTTACACAGAAAAATTCGGCGTCCAGCGGCTCCGGCGATTGGATACAGCGGCGGCACACCGGGAATCGCGCGACCTCGCCAAGAGCATCGCCGCAGATGCGGCACGAATCGGGAAAGAAGAGGGAAAAAAGGGCGTGGGAGGTTGACCGTACTGCGGAGAGACTGAATTTGGCGACTGCGGTTCGTCTACTACTTGAGAAGATCCACCCCCGCTAAGCTTCCATTCTAGCGGAAACGCGAGCCGATTGGTATAGGCCGCACAACGGTACAATAAATTCAATAATCGGCATATGTCAGGTCCACGTCGCACGATCTGTAGCCCATCGATCTGTAGCGCATCGAGTAGTCGCAGATTGATGCTCGGTTTCGCGGTGCTTGCAATCTTACCGTTTGCCTTCCTCGGGCAAGTGAAGACCGAGCCGCGTCCTAAACTCGGAGCGCCTGCCGAAGCGCCCGGTCCGAAAGCGAATATTCGCGTGGACCTCAATCTGGTGTTGGTGCCGGTCACCGTCTGCGACCCCTCGAACCGTCCCGTCACCGGTCTGGAGAAAGAGCATTTCCGCATCCTCGAAGACCGCGTGGAGCAGACGATCACGCATTTTTCGATGGACGATGAGCCGGTCGCCGTCGGCTTGGTCTTCGACATCAGCGGCAGCATGGGTCCGAAACTGCAGAAGGCGCGCATGGCGGCCGCGGAGGTTTTCAAGACGGCAAATCCCGATGACGAATTTTTCCTGGTGGAGTTCAACGATCAGCCGAAGATGGTAGTGCCGCTGACGCGCGATGTCGAAGAAATTCAGAACCAACTCACGTGGGCGCAATCGAAAGGACGCACGGCGCTGCTGGACGCGATTTTTCTGGCGATGAACGAGATGAAGAAATCGAAGAAGAATCGCAAGGCGCTGCTGATCATTTCCGATGGCGGCGACAACAGCAGCCGCTACACGGAAAGCGAAGTACGGAACCTGGTACGCGAGAACGACGTGTTGATCTACGCGATTGGCGTCTACGAATATGCGGGCGGTCGCATGCGCACTCCGGAAGAGGCGGGCGGCCCTGGACTGCTCACGGAACTCTCCGAGCACACCGGCGGACGCCATCTGCCGGTGGATGCGAACGAGCTGCCTGATATCGCGGCGAAGATCGGCGTGGAACTGCGCAATCGCTACGTGCTCGGTTTCACTCCTGCCAATCAGGTGCGCGATGGCCGCTATCATACGCTGCAGGTCAAAGTAGTCCCGCCGAAAGGGCTCGGCGTTCCGGCGCTCCGGCCGTTCTTCCGACACGGCTATTACGCTCCGTCGCAGTAAGTGCGGCTGGAACTTTCAAACAGACGTGGTGTCTATTTGGGTGTAGGTTGACGGCAATGCCAACAACCCGGCGCGCTCGCAACTAAGACTCAATTCCCGAGAATTTCGACAAGGGGAGAAGTGCGTCTATGCGAAGCGATGGAAGGAGCACACCATGTTCGAGACGGCAACACTTTCCTACGGTCCCTCCGGAAAACGGGTGTGGACGACCGCGATGGGGTTCACGGGGCAGGCGCTGTTAGTGGCGTGCGCGCTGCTCGCCCCGATGATTTCTCCGCAAGTACTTCCGCGCGTGACGTGGCTGACAACGATTGCGCCTCCCGGCCCGCCGCCGGGACCACCGCCGCCGCGAGAAGCGAGCGTGCCGCGCACCGGACGTGTGGTCCCGGCGACGGTGCGCGCGACGGGTATCTTCGTGCCGCCATCGATTCCGAATCACGTGACGATGCTTGTCGATGACGAAGCGCCCGCGGTGGCCGGCGGACCCTACGTTCCGGGCGCAGTGCCGTATGGGAAGGGCGATGGAGCTCCGGGAGGGATTCCATTCGGCATCGCGGAGGCACTCGGGCGATCCGTGCCTACAGTGAAGCCCCCCGAACCAAAACCGCCCGCCGCCGCGACGACGCATGTCGCGCCGCCTCGGATCACGGTGCTGAAGATGGCGACGCCAATCCATCGCGTCGATCCGATCTATCCGCCGCTCGCCAAACAAGCCCGCGTTTCGGGAACGGTCGAGCTGCTCGGTGTGCTTGGCACGGACGGCCGGATTCACGAATTGAAAGTTCTCCACGGACATCCGCTGTTGGTGAAGGCCGCAATGGATGCGGTGCTGCAGTGGACCTACGAGCCCACAGTGCTCAACGGCCAGGCGGTCGAAGTCTCCGCCCCGATCGTCGTGAACTTCATTTTGAATCAGTGAGACCTTGAATCAGTGAGACTTTGAATCAGTGCCGAGAGAATGCCGCTCGTAGCGCTCGTCGCACTGATTGTCGCACTGACTGTCGCACTGATTGTCGCACTGATTGGCGCACTGATTGGCGAAGTAGCTGCGCGTGGGCTGGATCGTCGAGGGCGCGTTTCATCACAGCCAGTTGTTTTGCGGCGCGCTTCGACGCGTTCCAGCCGCGCGTTGAGTTCGGAGGCAGCCCGTGCGGCGCGCGTTGTCCGCAATTACTTCGATCTCACCCCCAAGTTTCGCGAGATGCGGGATGAGGGTAAAGGATGCCATGGACGGAAGTCGTCGTAGGGGTCGTCGGGAACCCCTACTTACCGATGATCCGGACAGGATTCCGCGAGAGGTAGCTTACGTAAGCAGCTAGATTGGCGTGTACCGCGCTATTCTCGAAGCGTGGTGCAGGATCGGGAGCTGATACAGATTGTCGATGCGGCGATTGCCGAAGCGGCGCGCAAGAGCGGTGCGTGGGTGGTCTGTCGCGCGGGCTGCGCGGAGTGCTGCATGGGACCATTCCCGATCACGCAGCTCGACGCCGAGCGCTTGCGCGGCGGGTTTGCGGAGTTGGAGCGGCGCGATCCGGAGCGCGCCGGTCGAGTCCGGCGTCGGGCGGCGCAGGCTCGTGAGCGGATGGTCGATTTCCCCGGCGATCCGCTCACCGGCGTGCTCGACGACGACGAAGAGTCCGAGGAGCGTTTCGCCGCTTTCGCCGATGAGGAGCCCTGTCCGGCGCTCGATCCCGACACGCTGACCTGTGATCTGTACGATGCGCGTCCGATCACGTGCCGCATCTTCGGTCCCGCGGTGCGCAGCGGCGGCGACGTGCTCGGCGTCTGCGAATTGAACTACGTGGGCGCGACGGACGAGCAGATCGCCGCGTGCCAGGTCGACGTCGATCCCCGCGGTCTGGAAGACGAGCTACTCAACGGCGACACCCGCCAGACGATCGTCGCGTTCGCGCTGAAAGGGTGAAAACCTTCCGCCCGCGAACTCCAGGAAAACCGCGAGCCCCAATCGGAGCTGCGATCGTGAGGGAGCGCAAGCGTCGGGATAAACCGGCGTGTAGTCGGGGATGAAAGAGCCCCACAAGAAAGGAGTAGCGAACCATCTTGACCTCAAGCTTTGCGCTGGGTGCCGCGAGGTGCCGGGTGAAG
>JAOAPT010000730.1 GCA_025463045.1 Candidatus Solibacter sp. | reverse complement strand
TACCAAAGCGGAGGTTCCTGGCATCGAGCTCAACGCGAGCAGCTCAAAGCGGTGGTGCTTCTTTGAAGCGGAGGCGAATTTCCCGCCAAGCGGATCTTCCCTTCTCTGCGTCAAGTTTCCTTCCACTCTCCGTTACCTTGCTTCAGGGTAAAAAGAGAGGTGGAGAGCATCTAATACTTCCCGAGGTGCGCGAATCGCTTTATGGTAATTTGGTCTCGAAGGAATGGAGTTCCAGGTCCGACCGGCCGGATTGACGAAGCGAAGAGCGCGATATCGCGCATGAATCTCTTAGCCGGGCAAGCAGATTCGGCTGGGAAATAATCAAAAAGCAGATCGGTTTTTGACAGTCGCCTGGGCGCTGCCAGACTACGTCTATGGAGAACGGCCAAGAGCCCGCGACAAAACAAGACCTCGCGCACTTACACCAGCAATTGCACCGGGACATCGAGCAATTGGGCTCCGCGACAAGACAGGAACTCGAGCAGCTTCGCTCCGAGTCTCACCACGGCTTTGACGATCTCAAAGAAACGATGCGCGACGGGCAGACCGAACTCTTAAAGGCGTTCTACAGCTTCGCCCAGAGCACCGATGCGAAATTGAAGGACTCCGAACTCACCGATATCGTTCTTCGCCAGCGCCTGACCGCCGTCGAATTGCGCCTCACGGAAATCGAAAAGCGGATCAACCTCCCGCCCGCAGCCTAAAGCCGCCTACTTCGCCACCACGTTCGCGATCGAAAGCAATTCCTTCTCCGACGTCGTACACCGATCGTTCAAGCAGCAGCCTTCCCGCCACCACCGCGGACGATTCTCCCAAATCTCGCGAATCGACGCTTCCTTGATATTGCCCGCCGGCGGCTTGCCGTAACACGTCACGACATCCCCGTTCGGCTGCAGTTGAATCGTCGTCAGCGCCGAGCAGATCGGCTTGTGCTCATGCGCCATGTGACTCTGCACCGCCACACGCATCGCATCCGGATCGCGGAAGTACGGGATCATCGCTTCCAGTTGCTGCATGCTGTTGCCGATGCTCTGGCCTTCCTTCTTCAACGCGATCAGCTTCCGCACGTTCCCGACCGCGCGCTCGGGATCTTTCGGCCAATTCTCGCTCTTCTCGAACCAGCGCGAATCTTCGGGGGTATTATAGTTCTGCTCTACCGCCTGGTAGAACACGTCCATGCCCTCATGACTGCTCGCGAACTTCGCGACGCCGGTGACCTCATCCATGTTCTGCGCCATGATCACCGTCTTCAGGCGGCTCCGGAACCCGAGATTCTTTTCCTTGCGCACGCGCAGCAGCGTGTCGATCGTCCTGCTCGTCTTGTCGAAAAACTTCTCGCGCCCGCGCACCACGTCGTGCGTGTCACTCGCCGCGTCCAGCGATACCGTCAGCCGCCACGGATCCGCCATCGCCGCTTTTTCGACGCGCGTCTGGTCGTCCCAGTAACCGTGCGTCAACATCTCCATGAACAGGCCCGTCTTCGCACCATGCGCCAGGACGTCCGTCGTATACGGCCGCAGCATCGCCTCGCCGCCACTCAGATACACGTGCACCGGACCCAGCCAGCTCCGCAAATCCGAAAGCACCTGATTGTATTGTTCGGGAGTCGGGAATTCTTCCTTCCCTTTGTTTTTCCAAATATCGCAATGCACACAGCGCGCGTTGCACAGGTTCGTCATCATGAACCCGATGTCGGTAGGACGGCAATGATCCGCCCACCTTCCGCCCGCAAATTCGCGCAAGCGATATTGCAGTGCCGTATACCCGGTTTTATAAAGAGAACGAAGCGGAACCAGCGGAAAACCTCCGGACATTATTTCTATCCCACTGGCGCTACTCGCCAGACCTGTCTTCAAAGGCTAACCGATAAGGCTATCCGTCTGCAACCGCACTGGTACCTTGGCTGGTACCGGGTCTTACACAGACAGGTGCACTTTAGCTCATTCGGTTAGCATTCGATCACTACCGGCGGACTACTCGCCGGACGTAATACAATAATTCAGGGGAACGAGTCGCGCCTCTGCGTCACCACCTGCCCCTCCGCAATCAACATTCGATGCCCGGAACAAAAACCATCGTTTCTGTTTATGGCTTTGAGCCGCTTCGTATCGGCGGTAGCGAAACCTTTATCCGGGAACTCTCGCTTCTCCTCGCCGAGCGCGGTTGGAAAAACGTCGTCTGCTTTCTCTCCGAGCCCACACCCGAAGTCCGCAAATTCCTCGACCTGCCGAACGTCTCGATCGAAGTCATCCCCAACAACTGGCAGTTGAAGTGGCAGCCCGCGCGAGACCTCGCGCGCATCCTCCGCCGCTACCGTCCCGAGATCCTCCACCTCCAGTTCACCGGCTTCATCAGCCCCTATCCGTGGCTCGCACGCTTCTTCTCCGTCCGCACCGTGATCTTCACCGACCAGGCGTCGAAGCCCGAGGGCTTCGTCCCCTTCCGCGCCTCGCTCTTCAAGCGCTTCGCCACCCGCATCATCAATTTCCCCCTCGATCACGTCACCTGCATCAGCGACTACGTCCTCCGCTGCTGGACCACGCTCGACGTCCTCCCCGCCACTCGCTTTCGCCGCATGTACAACTATGTGGATTTCCGCCGCGTCCAGCCCGATGGCACAGCCTTCCGCCGCAAACTCGGCATCCCCGACGATCGACTGATCGTCCTCAAGGTCAGTTGGATGATCCCCGACAAGGGCTTCGACGATCTCCTCGATGCCGCCAAGATCGTCCTCGCGCAGAATCCCGCCGCTCACTTCGTTCTCGTCGGCGAAGGCGCCGACCGTCCGCGCTTCATGCAGCGCGCCGCCGAAATGGGGCTCGCCGACCGCGTCACTTTCACCGGCATGCTCCCCGATCTGCTCGGCCAGGGCGTCTACTCGGCCGCCGACGTCGTCTGCCAGGTCTCCCGCTGGGAAGAGGGGTTCGGCTTCGTCATCGCCGAAGCCATGGCATCGGCGCGCCCCATGGTCGGCACCCGCGTCGGCGCCATCCCCGAGCTCGTGCGCGACGGCATCTCCGGCTATATCGTCGATCGCCGCGACCCTGCCGCGCTCGCCGCCCGCATTCTCGATCTCCTCCGCGACCCCGCGCTTCGCCGCCGTATGGGCGATGCCGGCCGCGAGTTCGCCCTCCGCAATTTCAACGCCGAGACCAACATCGCGGAGTTCCTCAAGCTCTATGGAATCTAACCCAGGAATCTAACCCGGTACGCACGCATCCTGGTATACTCGCGTTCTGAATTCATGTCGCACACGCCAACCACTCCCGTACGTCTGAAGGACATCGCGCGGGATCTCAATGTCAGCGTGATGACCGTGTCGAAGGTGGTCCGCGGATGCGCCGATGTCGGGGCCGAAACGCGCAGCCGCGTGCTCGCGCGCATCAAGGAACTCAACTACCAGCCCAACTGGGTCGCGCGCAGCCTGGCCGCCCGCCGCACCTTCATGATCGGGCTCATCGTGCCCGACCTGATGCACTCCTTCTTCGCCGAAATCGCCAAGGGAGTCGCCGCCGCCATCCGCCCGCTCGGCTACGACGTCGTCATCTGTAATTCGGAAGAGAACGGCGATCTCGAAGCCAGCGAAGTCGATCGCCTCCTTGGCCGCCAGGTCGATGGCCTCCTCCTCGCCTCCGCCCAACCCCCGTCCTCACACGCTGTCTTCGAGCGCATCGAAGCTCGCGGCGTTCCCTACGTGCTGATCGATCGCCGCTTCGCCGCCGTCCGCGCTCCTTACGTCGGCGCCGACGATGAAGCCATCGGCCGCATCGCCACCCAGCACCTGATCGACCGCGGTTGCCGCCGCATCGCCCACATCGCCGGACCCGCCCTCACCACCGGCATCGGACGCCGCAAAGGCTACGAAGAAACTCTCGCCGCCGCCGGCCTGCGCGTCCCCGAAGGCTACGTCGTCGAAGCGACCGATGACGATTCCGCCTATCACGCCACTCGCCGCCTGCTGCAAATGAATCCGCGCCCCGACGCCATTTTCGGGTACAACGACCCCACCGCCGCCGGTGCCATGAAGGCCATCCTCGAAGCCGGCATCCGCATCCCCGAAGAGATCAAGGTGATCGGCGTCGGCAACGTTCACTACTCCGATCTCCTCCGCGTTCCGCTCTCCACCATCGATCAAAGCAGCACGTCGATCGGACAGCAGGCCGCCGACATCCTCATCAAGGCGATCGGCACCAAACGCAAGCGCCCCATCAAGACCGTCCTCATCGACCCCATCCTCATCGCGCGCGAATCGACGCGCTAGGAATGGCCCGCCGCGTTTGCCAGACGAACGTCCGTGTGAACAAAGTCCTGGCCCTTAAACAGCAGCGGTTCGTCCATCGCTTTCGCCAGCGCGTAGGCGAAACAATCGCCGAAATTCAACCGGGCCCGATGCCTTCCTCGTCCAAAATCGTAGTAGGCTTGGCGCGCCAAACCGCCTTGATGCAAGGTTACGGGTTCAAGGACGATAGATGCGGCACGCAAAAACGCCTCTGCTTGCCGGCCGGCATCTGGCCTGGCCTGCCGTTCGAGGACGATGGCGAGTTCCAAATGGTTCACGATACTGAGGCGGCAAACGTCGGCCTCCCACGCATTCGGCTTTCGCTGGCAGAATGATCAGCTTCGCGAAGCTTTCCGCCTGCGGCTCCTCATATAGTAGGGCGATCAGCGCGGAAGTATCGAGAATCACTTCGGCAGCCCGGTCCCGTCATAGAGCAATTGGCCGTGCTCGACGTATGGACGCTTCACAGCCCGCGATGCGCGCTTCGCGATCGCCATCAGCTCCGCAACGCTAGCCTTGGCCTTGCGTTTCTCGATTTTGGCATGCCGCTCTCTAAGGGATTCAATGACCACTTTGGTAAGGCTCTCTCCCGTTTCCCTGGCAATCGCCTGGGCCAGACGGTGGGCTTCCGGATCTTTGACGTTCAGACTCACGGCCGTTCTCCCGTTCGAGAAATTCCGCCTCAATTCTACCAGCTCTCGAATTGCTTCCCACCCTACAGGGGGCCCTTTCGAGGGGTGGCACGCACCGCATTAAACGCCCTTCCAAGGTGGCACTCCGCCACCCCACTCATCCCCGTCCTCGCTGTAACCCTTTGCACCTCATCACGCCCCCCACTGTACATTTCCTGCCGAAACGGCACACGGATTGCCCCCGTCTACGTATGCAGTCCTCCCCCATGACCGCAGCCGCCACACCGTCGTTCGACCGTCTGTACTCCGACCACGTGAATCCGCAGTGGGTCAAGCTACTCGACCTCCTCCAAATGAATGCGCAATACGAGCGCTGCACGGGAACAGAGCTGTTCACCG
>JAOAPT010000713.1 GCA_025463045.1 Candidatus Solibacter sp. | reverse complement strand
TCCCGAAGCCACCGCTCCATGTCTCCGTAGATGGGAAGCGTCCGCGGCTTTTTTGTCTTCGCCAGAGCCTTATCGATGCGGATTGTCTTTGCGTCGAGGTCCACCTGATCGATTCGGATCTTGCGCAGTTCCCCCTTGCGAGTGCCTACATGGTAGACGCACACGAACAGGGCCTTCATTCGCTGTCCGCCTTCAGCAGCGGCGCATCCCGACACTGCGGAAATCAGAAGTTAAACTTGAGAGCGAATTGGATCTGCCGCATGCTCGCACGGGTCGAGGTGATGGTTCCAAAGCTCGCCGATGGCGCCTTGTTGGAACTGCCCCATGACGTGCTCGGTGTGCCCAACTCCACGTGGTTCGGCGCATTGAACATCTCCATCCGGAACTGCAATGCCCGCCCTTCGGCGATCCGGAAATCCTTGAAGGTCGAGAAATCGATGTTCACCTGCTTCGGTCCCCTGAGATTGTTGCGCGCGCAGTTTCCGAACTCTGGTGCGACCGTATTATAGAAGGCGGCCGGGTTGTAGTACGCTGCCGCAGTCGGATTGGCAAGAACCTGATTCACGCCTGCATAGCAGTTGGTGCGGTTGCCGTTTGGCGAAAACACCACGCCCGCCGAATCCCACGAAGCCGTCTCCGTAGTGGATCCACTTTGTGCCGTGGTGATCGTGCTCACCTGCCAGCCCCCAACGGCTTGATTCTCGATCCCTCGGTGATTCAGAAAACGCTGGCCCTTGCCGAATGGCAGCGTGTAAAGCACCGACGCCACGAAACGGTGCGGAATGTCGAAGGTCGAGTAGCCATAATCGCACTTGCGGCAGCGCGCGTTCTCCGCCACAAAATCGTTCCCGGGGCCGCGGATCGCGCTGCCGTCGTCCAGCGACTTCGACCAGGTATAGCTGAACAGCGTAGTCAGATTGCCTCTGAATCGCTGGCTCACCTTAGCGCCGAGGCCATTGTAGTTGCCTGTGCCGTCATCCTTCAGGAACTGAATTCCGGCGGCGCCAAATTCCGGATACGGCAGCCGCGTCACGATCGGTGTGCTGCCTGGAAGCGGCTGAGCCGCGTTGATCAGGTTTGCCAGATGGCGGCTTTGAGATCCGCTGTAGCCCAGCTCGAGAGTGGTCGCCCGCCCGATCGAACGTTGGACGTTGATCAGGTAAGTCATGCTGTAAGTGGTCGGCAGGTGATAGTCCGCTCCCCACGTCAGACCCACCGGCAGTGTCACCGGCAGCGACGACGCATTGATGAAGTTCGAGTACCCGAAGGTCGGCGGCGAATACGTGTTGTCCGGTGTGCGGCCCGTCCGCCCTCCCAATCCGCGATTGAGATCGAAGATCGAGTTCTTGCTCTCCTGCGAATAGAAGATCCCGAAACCGGTGCGCACGCTCCACGCGCTGGAAGGGCTCCACGCGATCCCCAGGCGCGGCGCGAAGTTCTTGTAGTTCGTGGCGATCAGCCTGGAACCCAACCGGCCATCCCTCGCAACCTGAAACGCCGGCGATCCGGAAACCTGCTGCCCCTGCGCTGCATAGTACGCCTGGTAACGGAAGTCGACGCCTTCGTAAAAGTTCCCGTTGGTTCCCGTCCGCACCAGCACCGGGTGCTTGCTCATGTCGGCCACATTCGCCACGGAGGCTAGCGTATCGTTCAACTGGACATTGAGCCCGCGGCCTGAAACATCCAGCATCGGCTGCGCCACCTCCCAGCGCAATCCGGCGGTGACGGTGAGGTGCGGCGCCACCTTCCACGTGTCGTCCACATAGGCCGCCCACTCGGAATTGCGGAAATCGGAGGAGACCAGCGCCACCGCAATGATCGAGTTGCTCAAATAGCCTTGCAGGAAGTCGGCGCCTGAGTATCCGGAACTCTGGGTGTTGGGGTTGCCTGTGAACGAGCCGTTAAAGAAGAACTGGCCGCGCGGAAATTCGTTGCCGACTTGCGGAAATTGGTTGTAACGGTATTCCCCGCCCATCCGCAGCGAATGCTTCCCCACCACCCAAGAGAAGTTATCTACTGCCTGGTAGACCTTGTCGTCAATTGTGAACGGGCTGCTGGTATTGTTTCCGAAGCTGGTCAGATTGTTGCTGAGTTGGATGTTGGGGACGCCCCAGGAGTTCGAGTCCGATACCTTGAAGGGCACGCCGATCTCCGCATCCACGTCCTCGACTCCGGCGAGCTGCTGCGCGATGCTGTTGTAGAGCGAGTTATAGCCGAAGCGCGCCTCGTTCACCTTGGCCGGCGAAAACACTCGTACGTTCGAGACCACCCACTGGCTTGCGCGGGTGTAGGTCGTACTGCCGTCCAGCGTGAGCCCCGGATTCACGGTCAACTCGTCGGTCCAGCTATAGCGGCCGAACCACTGCGACTTTGCGCTCTCGTTGAAGTCGATGCGCTGATTGAACTGGTTCTTATCCACCGGAGTCTTGTTCAGGTACTCGTAATTGTTCAATGGCAGTCCGCTCCCCGCCGGCTGAGTGGGCAGCGGGAAGAACTTGCTCATCAGCAGCAGCGACGCCTTGTCGAATCGGTTCGATGGAACCTGGTTGCCGGGGTAGGGAGAAGTAGTCACGTTCGGAGGCGTACCGGTGCGCGAAAGCGGATCCTGCAATGTGGTCGGAATCTGCGAGAAATCGCCGTTTCGCATCGCCTGCGTCATCGTGGTGGCAAGCGAAGTACTGGTGGTGCGGGATTTGAACCCCTCGTAGTTCGACATGAAGAAGAGCCGGTTCTTTCCGTTCAGCAGTTTCGGAATTCGGACCGGCCCGCCCAGGGTAAAGCCATATTGGTTCTGCCGGTACGGCGTGCTTGCCGGCGAAGGATTACTGGCGCTCCGCTTACTCGAAAGGAAGTCGTAACTCCTTGCGTCCAGCACGTTGTTCCGTAGGAACTCGAAGGCGGACCCGTGGTAGGAGTTGGTGCCCGGTTTGGTGGAGACGTTGATCTGCCCGGCTTCGCGGCCAAACTCCGCGGGATAGATTCCCGACTGCACCTTGAACTCCTGCAGCGCGTCCACCGACGGCAACACGATGTACGTGTTGAAGTCGACGTCGGTATTGGTGATGCCGTCCAGCGTGTAGTTCGCCCATGTGGCGCGCGCGCCGGATAGCGACATGGTCAGCGTGGAGCGTGTACCGCCCAGCCGTCCCGACGCCTGCTGCGCCGGTGTAAAGCCGTAGGTGACGTTGGGGCTCAGCGCGACCAGGCTGAAGAAATTCCGCCCGTTCAGGGGCAGGTCCACAATCCGCTTTTGCTCGATCACCGTGCCTACCGTCGCGTCTTCCGTGTTCAGCAAAGCGGCAGTGCCGCTGACCTCAATCGTTTGGTTGGTGCCACCCACGGCGAGCGTGAAGTCCACCCGCGCCGTCTGTTGCACCTGTAACTCGATATTGGTCTTCACCACGGTCTGGAAGCCTTCCGCCGTGGCTTTCACGTGATAGATGCCTGGAGCCAGGCCGGGAAGGCTGTACACCCCCGAGCTATTGGTCAGCGTCGATCGTGCAACATTGGTTTCGATATTGGTCGCGGTGACTGCCGCGTTGGGCGCGTTGGCGCCGCTTGTGTCCTTCACTTCTCCGGTGATTTCGCCGACCGTTTGGCCCGGCAGCGGCGTCAGCGATACACACAGCAAAGCGAGAATGCCTAGAAACGTTCGCATATTCCCCCCGTTTACGAAAATGGCCTGAACACAGGTATGCCCCTCTGGACGGAGCAGCTCGCCAGCAGCCACTGGACGCCAAACATATCACGCGAGAAAAGAGAAAACACCTATCCGCGGATAGGGGGTACCGAAATCCGTTCAGCGGATCGGGAACACGGTGCAGGTCGAGTCAATCGGCGGCGGAGCATGAAGCCGCGGAAGCCCCGAGAGGCAGTCGCGTCGTCACGGTGGTCCCTTTTTTGAGAGAATCCGGTCCATTATCGGACATGCGGACGCTGCGACATCCAGAACCTAGCGCGAGCGCCGGAAGCCCACAGCCCAAGAGGACCGCCCGGTCGCGCAGCCCTTTGGTGGTGGTCACGTCTGGAGTGTTCAATAGCGTCTGAGCCTGTGCCACGGAGAGCCAGTTCCCTAGCCGGACACCCTTTGATGCGACGCCCTTCACGCGCGTGATCCCGTTGGCAAGTTCGGGCGCCAGCAGCCCGTTGTCCGCGCGGCTTCGACGTGATCCGCACGTTGATGGAAACGGGATGGAAACGGGATGGAGAAGGGATGGAAACGGCGGCAAGCCCGCGGGCCTGCAGCGCAATGCGCCAAGCGCTCACTTACCTCGCGGCGGGCGGGGCATCAAGCGAATACTGAAGCGGCAGGGGCTTTCCGAGCGGAACTGGTGCGAAGTCTGTTATCGACAGGAATGGCGTCGCCGCCTGCGGGTCCAACCTCCGGATAGGTCATCGCACACTTCGATCAGAAGGGTGGCCAATCGCTGCAACATTTCGGTAGCGCCAATTTGCGTCGAAAGAAGCGATCTGCCCACCGAGACTGAGAGTGCCGGACCTCACACTGATTGTGAAGCCATGAAGCCGCCGAGGATTGACAGACGCCCCGAACGGGACTCTAATGACACCTTAGGAGGGTTCTATGGGACGGATGGTTGTATTCGCCGGCATCTTGAGCGCGCTGTGCTGTTCGGGCTTCGCGCAATCGAAGGAACGGCCGCCGGCCGGCACCGAGCAGGCCGTCATGCGCATTGAGCGCGAGATGTTGAACGCGATCCTGAAGGGCGACGCTTCCGCAAATGAACGCTATTTGGCCGATACGTATGTGTTTACCGCGCCCGACGGGGCCGTCCAGAACAAGGCACAGGCTATTGCGGATTTGAAATCGGGAGAGCTAAAGCTCCAGTCCGCATCGCTCGACGACGCCAAGGTGCAGGTCTACGGCGACACGGCGGTCGTAACCTACAGCAGCAACGACAAGGGCACGTACAAGGGAAAGGACATCAGCGGAAAGACGCGGTGGACGGATGTGTTCGTGAACCACAATGGCCGCTGGCAAGTCGTGGCCTCGCACGGTTCCATGCTACCGAAGTAGCTGGTGACCGGTTTGGCTGACGCGACCGTCGCGCGGTTGATCGAAACCCGACAGAGTGCTCCATCGAGGGTCGCACCCTTGCCCGCGCGCGCACGGTTCGCAGTGCTGGCCCAATGTTACCGACGATCCTCATTCCAAGTCCGACAATTCCGTCCGGGGCAACGTGAGCCGGATGAAGCGGGCCGTGCCCAGCGTCCTGATGATCAGGTCGCGTTCTTTCAAACCGAGGACCATCTGGCGCGGTCGACTGTCCGGACGTGGCGGCTGCCGGAAACCATTCAGAGTGCAGGCGAGTCGATTAGGAAAACCCGCCCTCCGTGCGACAAATGAAGTGATGCAGGCGAAAACGAGCCGACATCAGAGTCGGCCCGACACTACTTGCCCATTCACGATTGTGGCGACCGGCTCGATGCGTCGGATGTCGTCTTCCGCGCAACCGAGATAGTCGCGGTCGATTACGACCAGGTCAGCGAACTTGCCGGATTCGATTGAACCACGGGTCTTTTCTCCAAATTGAAGATACGCCGCCCAGATGGT
>JAOAPT010000711.1 GCA_025463045.1 Candidatus Solibacter sp. | reverse complement strand
GTCGTCGAGCGTGGTGATGCCGCCGGCGGCGGTGATCTCGTGGGTCGTGGCCGCGCGGAGGCGGCGGAACCAATCGAGGTCGGTGCCCTGCATCATGCCTTCCTTATCGACGTACGTGCAGAGGAAGCCGGCGCAGTAGGGTTCGAGCGAGCGGAGGACGTCTTCGGCGGTGAAGTCGGTCGCCTCCTGCCAGCCTTTGATGACGATACGGCCCGCTTTGGAATCGAGCGCGATGATGGTGCGCTCGGGATCGAGCGTTTCGAGGAATGCACGGTTGATACCCGTCTTGGTGAAAACGCTGGTGCCGACGATCACGCGGTGCGCGCCTTGTGCGATGAGCGTCTGGAAGCGGTCGAGCGAGCGCACGCCTCCGCCGACGCGGCAGATGGCATTTGCGGCGAGCATCTTCACAAGGTCGTCGTTCGATCCGCGTCCGAGCGCGGCATCGAGATCGATCACCTGGATTTCCGGGAAGGCGGCGAATTTGCGGAGCATCTCGTCGGGCGTGTCGCCCTCGAGCGCCTTCTCGCGTCCTTGTACGAGTTGGACGACTTTGCCGTCCATGAGATCGATGCAGGGCACGATCATCGGGACACCACCGAAGACGGCCAAGCGAAAGCATGCCCCACCCTTGAAAAACCGAGCCCCAATCCGGCTCTGTTGGGTGCTCGTTTTTCAAGGGAGCCCCATGGGCCTGCGACCCACCAAAGGCAATAAAGAACCGAGCCTCCAATCCGAGCCGCGACCGTCAGGGAGCGGTGGTCACGTGACCACCGCTCCGTAACCGTCGCGGCTCCGATTGATGCGTGTTCTTCAACGGAGTTCTCCATGGCCCCGTTCGGGGCCGCAACAAGGGATGATAATGGACGATCGCTTTTAGGCGCGTCATTTTCAACGGAGCGTGGCAATGGGGCATGCGTTAAGCGTTCGCTAACGGTCGCGGCGCTGATAGCGTTGGCGGTCATGACGTCACCCGGACGGGGATGCCGCGTTTGTCGAGTTCTTCTTTGAGTTGGTTCACGGTGTAGGTGCCGTAGTGGAAGATGGAAGCGGCGAGGGCGGCATCGGCGGCGCCGTCGGTGAGGACGCGGACGAAGTGCTCGGGCTTGCCGGCGCCGCCGCTCGCGATGATCGGGATGCGCGTCGCGCGCGAGACGGCGAGGGTGAGGGGGCAATCGAAGCCGTCCTGCACGCCGTCGGTATCCATCGAGGTGAGCAGGATTTCGCCGGCGCCGAGTTCTTCGCCGCGGGCGGCCCAGGCGACAGCGTCCATGCCTTCATCGTCGCGGCCGCCGCGGGTGTAGACGTGCCAGCCGCCGGGGCCGTGGCGGCGCGCGTCGATCGCGAGGACGACCGCTTGCGCGCCGAACTCGTGGCTGAGTTCGGTGATGAGCTCGGGACGGCGAACGGCGGCGGTGTTGACCGAGACTTTATCGGCGCCGGAGAGCAGGATGTGACGCGCATCGGCGACGCTGCGGATGCCGCCGCCGACGGCGAGCGGGATGAAGACCTTGCGCGCGGTGCGGGCGACGACGTCGGCCATGATCTCGCGCGCATCGCTCGAGGCGGTGATGTCGAGGAAGACGAGTTCGTCGGCGCCATCGCGGTTGTAGCGGTCCGCGAGTTCGACCGGATCGCCGGCGTCGCGGAGGTTGACGAAGTTGACACCTTTGACGACGCGTCCGCCGGTCACATCGAGGCAGGGGATGATGCGCTTGGCTAACATTCGAGGAAGTCCTGTACGATGCGCAGGCCGACAGCGCTCGACTTTTCGGGGTGGAACTGCACGCCCTGTACGCTGCCGGATTTCAGCATCGCGGTGAAGCGCACGCCGTAGGTGCAGGCGGCGGCGGTGTGTTCGTTTTCGGGCACGTAATAGCTGTGCGCGAAGTAGACGTAGCGTCCATCGGGCTCGAGCTGATTCCAGCCCATGTGGGGCACGCGCGCGTCCATTGGGAAGCGGCGGACCACGCCGGCGAAGATACCGAGCCCGCGAACCTCGGGCGCCTCCTCGCTCGATTCGAAGAGCGCCTGCATGCCGAGACAGATGCCGAAGAACGGCACGCCGGCGGTGATGCGTTCGATCAACGCATCGCGGACGCCGAGCGTATCGAGCGCGCGTACCATCTGGCCGAAGTGGCCGACGCCGGGAAGCAGGATCCTGGTGGCCGCGCGGAGGCCGGCCGCATCGTTGATCAGCGTGTACTCGCAGTTCAGTTCGGCGAGCGTGTTCTGCACGGAGCGGAGATTGCCCGCGCCGTAATCGAAGATGGCGATCATAGCAGGCCCTTGGTGCTCGGAAGCTGATCTTTGAGGCGCGCGTCCTTCGAGCAGGCGAATTTCATGGCGCGCGCGAAACACTTGAAGATGGCTTCGAGCTTGTGATGGTTGGAGCGTCCGTACAGGACCTTGGCGTGCAGATTGGCGCCGGCGTGATTGACGAAGCCGCCGAAGAAATCCTCGACGAGTTCGGTTTGCAGGTCGCCGACCAAGCGCACTTTCACGCGATCTTTGTAAACCAGCGCGGGACGGCCGCCGAGATCGAGTGCGACGACGGCGAGCGTCTCGTCCATCGGGAGCACGAAGTAGCCGGCGCGGTTGATTCCCTTGCGATTGCCGAGCGCCTTGGCGAATAGCTGGCCGAGCACGATGCCGGCGTCTTCGACGGTGTGGTGCTGGTCGACATCGAGATCGCCCTCGGCGTGGAGCGTGAGGTCGAAACCGCCGTGCTTGGCGAAGAGCTCGAGCATGTGGTCGAGGAAGCGGATGCCGGTTGCGATGTCATAGCGGCCGCGGCCTTCGATCTTGAGCGAGCCGCCGATTTGCGTCTCCTTCGTGTCGCGCTGAATGGTGGCGGATCTCATGCGGTGAAGACCTCGTGCAGGTAATTGATGTCGTCGATGATGGCGTACGCGCCCTCCTCCTGGAAGAGGAAGACGAGATCGATGTAGAGCGGGTTGGACGGCGCGGCGATGCCGATGAAAGGCACCTTGGCGGCGCGAGCGCAGCGCGCATCGTCCACCGTGTCGCCCACGTAGAACGCAGTTTGAGGGAGCTTCAGCAGGCCTTCGGGATGGGGCTTGTGGCTGGCCACATCTTCCATGCCGATGACGGGATGAAAGGTGAGGCCGACGGCGAAGCGATCGAGCGTGATCGCGGCGTCCGACCGCGGGCGTCCGGTGAAGACGGCGAAATCGAACTCCTCAGCGAGTTTTTCGAGCGCGCCCGGTTGGGCGACCCACTGTTCGCGGAGGATCAGGCCGTCGTTGTTCGCGCCGAGGAAGAGGGACTGGAAGTAGTCCTTCACGGTCTCGAACTCCACGTCGCTGCCGGCCTGCTTGCAGATGTGATGGGAGAGTTGCCAATCGTCATTCCAGCCGCCCTGGTTTTTGTACTCCTGAATCTGTTGGCGGGTGGGCGTGGCACCTGTGAAGTGCTGCACGGTTTGCGCGATGGTCTCGCGATAACTTTCGGTGACGTCCACCAGGACGCCATCCATGTCGAATACAATCAGCTTCTTATTCATGGTTCCAGATCTCTTCCAGCGCATCGAGCAGGCGGCGCGTCTGTTCGCGGGTGCCGACCGTGATGCGCACGCAGCCGGCGGCCTCATAGCTGCGGTCGCGCACCAGGATGGCCTGATCGCGCAGGCGGTCGCGCACTTCGATGGCGCGCTTTCCGAAGTGCCCGAGCACGAAGTTCGCCGAACTAGGGACGTAGTTGATCCCGAGTTTCTCGAGGCCTACGCAGAGGAGTTCGCGCGCGGCCAGTACTTCGGCGACGTAGGTTTCGATGTACCCCGTGTCCTGCACGGCGGCCTGTGCGGCGATCACGGCGAGCGAGTTTACGCTATACGGCGACTGCGCTTTGTGCAGGTACTGAATGTTGGCGGGGTGGGAGAACAGGCAGCCGAGACGCATGCCCGCCATCCCGAAGACTTTCGAAAACGTGCGGCAGACGAAGAGGTGTGGGACGCGCTCGATTTCGGTGATCGCGGTGACGCCGGAGAATTCGTAGTAGGCCTCATCGACCATGACGACGGCCTTCCTGGCGCGCGCCAGGATGCGCTCGATCGCGAGCAGGCTGAGTCCCGTGCCGGTGGGATTGTTGGGATTGGAGAGGATCACGGCGCGGGTGTCGGGCGTGATCGAATCGAGGACCTCCTGCAGCGGGAACTCCATCTCGGGCTGCGGGTAATCGACCTCGACGACCTTGGCGCCGGCCACCTCCGCGTAGAAGCGGTACATCGCGTAGGCGGGGCGGAGGACGAGGACTTCCTGGCCATCGTCGACATAGGTATTGATGAAGACCTGGATGGCTTCGTCGGTGCCGTTGGTGAAGACGAACTGTTCGGGCGTGACTCGGAAGTAGCGCGCGACGGCCTCTTTGGCGGCGGTGTACTCGGGGTAGACGGCGAGCGCGGCGGGGTCGAGATTGTCCTTCAGTGCGGCGATGACTTGAGGAGAACATCCGACGGTGTTCTCGTTGAAATCCAGGCGGAGTTTGTCGGCGCGTCCGCCGGTGGGCGGGGAATAGGGGGCCATGCCGATTACGGCGGGGCGGGGTTTGATGGCGCCTTTAGGGAGTTTGAGCGGCTTCATTTGAGTCTCACTTCGACGGAGCGGGCGTGGGCTTCGAGGCCCTCGGCGCGCGCCAGGGTGGTGATTGCGGGGGCGAGTTTGCGGAGCGCGGGCTCGCTGAGTTCCTGGACGGAGATTACTTTCAAATAGTCGGTGACGGAAAGACCGCCGCGCTGGCGGGCGGCGCCGGAGGTGGGGAGGACGTGATTGGGTCCGCTCGCATAATCGCCCGCGGCTTCGGGGCTGTACGGGCCGACGAAAACGCTGCCGGCGTGACGGATTCCCGGGAGGAGTCCAGCGTCCGGAATGCTGAGGTGCTCGGGTGCGAAGCGGTTGGAGAGTTCGATGGCTTCCTCGAGAGTGCGCACAAGGATGATGGCGGAATTGCGCGCGATCGATTTTGCGGCGACGGGAGAGGTCGGAAGGACGGCGAGTTGGCGCTCGACTTCCTTGGCGACGGCCGTCGCGAGGCGCTTCGATGTGGTGAGCAGGATCGCGGAGGCATCGACATCGTGCTCGGCTTGGGCGAGCATATCGGCGGCGAAGTGGCGCGGATCGCCAGCGGCGGCGATGATCAGAATTTCGGTCGGACCGGCGATGAAATCGATGCCGACTTCGCCGGCGAGCAATTTCTTCGCAGCGGCGACATAGATATTCCCGGGACCGACGATGCGGTCGGCGCGCGGTACGGTGCGGGTGCCGAAGGCGAAGGCGGCGATTGCCTGTGCGCCGCCCATTTCGAAGACGCGATCGACGCCGAGCATGGCGGCTGTGCCGTAGACTTCGGTGACCGGCTTGGGGCAGGCGACACAGATGTTCGGCACGCCCGCAACCTGCGCCGGGATCACGGTCATCATCACGGTGCTGGGCAGCGGATAGCGTCCGGCGGGGATGTATGCGGCGACGGTATCGAGCGGACGGACGATCTGGCCGAGACGCACTCCGGCGCCGAACGGGCGGTTCCATTCGCGCGGCATCTGGCGCTCGGCGTAGGCGCGAATGTTGGCGGACGCGATCTCGACGGCGCTGCGGAATTCGGGGGCGAGGCCGTCGCGTGCGGCGAGCAGTTCGCGCTCGGGCACGCGCACGCTCTTACGCTGGAGACGATCGAACTGACGCGCGTACTCCATCAGGGCGCGATCGCCGCGCTTGCGGACGGCTTCGAGAATCGGCGTCACCACCGCCTCGGCTTCGGTGAAGCGGGCCGCCTTGCGTGCCAACAGGCGGCCGACGTCTTTGGATTCGAGTATGCGGATCACAGGACAATTTTGTTGAGCGGGTATTCCACGATTCCCTCGCCGCCCGCCTGCTTCAGCCGGGGAATGATGTCGCGCACGGTGCTTTCGTCGAGGATGGTGTTGACGGCGAGCCACTGGTCGTCGCTGAGGTTGGAGATGGTCGGGCGCTTGAGCGCGGGGAGCACGCCGAGCACCGCCGCAAGGTTGTCGCGGTGCACGTTGAGCATCAGGCCGACTTTGCCGAGCGCGTTGATCGCGCCCTGCAGGAGCATGCGAATGTCCTCGAGCTTGCGGCGCTTCTCCGCGTCTTCCCAGGATGTTTTGTTGGCGATCAACTGCGTGTTCGATTCGAGCACGGTATCAATGATCTTAAGGCTGTTGGCGCGCAGGCTGGAACCGGTTTCGGT
Source organism: Candidatus Solibacter sp. (assembly GCA_025463045.1). Lineage (GTDB taxonomy): Bacteria > Acidobacteriota > Terriglobia > Bryobacterales > Bryobacteraceae > Solibacter. The sequence continues at coordinate 12,941 of JAOAPT010000711.1, read as the reverse complement.
GACTTCGACGATGGCGTCGGCAAGGACCGGCGGCTTGACTTCGGTCGCGCCCCAACTGAATTCGACCTTGGCCTTGACGCCGTGCGAGGCGAGATAGCGTTTGGTGGTGGCGACGAGTTCGGTGGCGATGATCTTGCCTTCGAGATCGTGCACGGTGCGGAAGTTGGACGCCTCGGGAACGGCGAGGACCCAGCGCACTTTGCCGAAACTCTGCTTGGCGTAGATGAGGTCGGCGACGGGGACGATGTCGGCTTCGTTTTCCTCGATCCAGTCGCGGCCGGTGAGTCCGGCGTCGAGAATGCCGTCCTCGACATAGCGCGCCATTTCCTGGGCGCGGATCAGCATGCACTCGATTTCGGGATCGTCGATGCCGGGGAAATAGGAGCGGCTGCTGGTGGTGATCTGGAATCCGGCGCGGCGGAAGAGATCGATGGTGGCGTTTTCGAGGCTGCCTTTGGGGATACCGAGTTTGAGGATCATTGCTTGCCTCCTGGTTTTCCGGCATAGACGGCGCTCGGGTCGTAGGTGGGGGTGTCGACGACCTGGAATTCGCCGTGGTCGAGGCGGCGGAAGAAGCAGCTTTCGTAGCCTTCGTGGCAGACGCCGGGGCCCTGCGCGTCGACCTTGACGAGGACGGCGTCGCGATCGCAATCGGTGAAGATTTCCTTGACCACGAGGCGATGGCCGGAGCTTTCGCCCTTGAGCCAGAGCTTGCGGCGGGAGCGGCTCCAGAAGGTGGCGAAGCCGGTTTCCACGGTGAGGCGGAAGGCTTCTTCATTCATGTAGCCGACCATCAGGACGCGGCCGGAGGTGAAGTCCTGAATTACGGCGGTGACGAGGCCGTCAGATTTTTCGAAGTCGAGATTCATCGCACGAACAATAAAAAAGCCCGCCGTTTGTCGCGGCGGGCGTCCTTTCCGAATCGATTGGAAGTGGTATTAGGACACGGCCCGTCGCAGGTTGGCATGGTGATGATGATGATGCCGGGCGACGAGTGCCACTGTCATAAATTACGAGTATATCAGAGAAGTCGGCTGCCTGCCCCCTCGTGTGCTTTCAACGACTTCTGGGGTTCGTTTCGTAATACGGTTAATTTTTGGTGGGGTCGGGACGAGGAAGAAAACCGAAAAACTAATGAGCCACAGATAAGCGGGGATGAACGCCGATAAGAGAACGCAGGCGAATGACGGGCGCTTACGGGTTGGGTTGGCGCGCTTTCTCATCGGTACATCTCCTTCTCAGATTGAAGCATGACGGATTCAAGGGAATGGGGCCTGGAATTTCAAGTGACTGAGAGGAAGGGAAATATAAATTTCAAGATCGTGTGACGGTGATAAACTAGCGAGCCATGAATGCACGTCTGAGCAGGCGGGATGCGTTATTGCGGGGGGCGGCAATCGGCGTGTTGAAGGTTGCGCCGCTGCTGGGGCTGGGGGATGCGGTATCGGCGCTGATCGCGCAGGACAAGGACCCGGCGCGGAAGCCGACGCCTTGGAACGAGATTGGGCCGTTTTATAAGAAGCTGGCGCCGAATCAAGCGAAGCTGCGGGGGCCGAACGATCCGGGACTGCCGGTCACCATCGCGGGGCGCGTGTTCAATACGCGCGGGGACGTGCTGCGTGGCGCGAAGATCGAGATCTGGCAGGCCGACCATCTGGGGCTGTACGACCTGGATGGCTATCGCTATCGCGCGGCGCTGGTTTCTGATTCCGAAGGCAAGTACTCGTTCGATTCGGTGATGCCGGGGCACTATCCGGCGCGGGTGTGCCAGCATGTTCATTATGTGGTGACGGCGCCGGGGCATCGCGCGCTGATCACGCAACTTTATTTCGCGACGGATCCGGTGTTCGAGGGCGATCCCGATGGAAATTACAATCGCGATCCGCTGGTGTTGAGCCGTGAACTGGTGCGGCCGGTGACGCTCTCGGGCGATCCCAAAGCGGTGCAGGCGAACGTGAGCTTCGAGCTCGTATTGGAGCGGGCATGAAGCGCGGATTGCTGGCGGGGCTCGTGATCGCGTGCGGACTGAGCGCGCAGGTTGCCGAGGTGGCGACGATCGAGGTGACGACGATCGAGGTGGCGACGATCCCGGCGGAGGCTGGGTTCGTGGTGCTGGCGAAGACGGGGCGGCTGGCGGCGGCGGTGTGCCGCGACAAGACACTGCACGTGTGGTCGCTGCCGGACGGGAAGGCGGTGCGGAGCATCGACGTGGGCGATCGCGCGATGGACGTGGTGACGATTTCCGACGACGGCCGGTGGATCGCGGCGGGAGATCACCGGGGCGGATACACCGTTTGGGACACGGCGAGCGGCGCGGTGCAGATGGAATTGAAGATGGCGTTCTATCCGTTCGCGATCGCGTTCTCGACGGATGGCAAGCGGATAGCGATTGCGCCGGCGGGCGAGCCGGTGCAGATTTACGACCTGGCGTCGCGCAAGAAGCTGTTCGAGTTGCAGCGTCCGGTGGGAGGCACGGCGGCGGTGGCGTTCTCTCGCGATGGCGCGCGGATCGCGACGGCGGACGCCGATACGGAGGTGCGGGTGTACGACGCGCGGACCGGCGAGTTGATCTCGAGCAATGCCGATTTCCTGATGGTGCCGCTGGCGGCGGCGTTCACGGCCGATGGGAAGCATGTGCTCACGGCGGGCGGCGACAAGATCATCGCGTTGGTGGACGCGGCGACGGGAAACGTGAAGCGGCGGTCGGCGAAGCTGGTGGACCCTCCTATTTATATGGAGACGTCTCCAGATGGCGCGCTGCTGGCGGCGGGGCTGATGCATGCGGATAACATGCTGCAGCCGGCGCCGCTGATGATTTCGGAAGTGGCGAGTGGACGAACGGTGCAGGAATGGAAGCCCGCGACGATGATGGTGGGCGGTACGTGGACGACGGACGGGCACCTGCTGGTGGCGACGACAACGAAGGGCGCGATCCACCTGTGGAGAGTGCGGTAGAGTCTGTGGTCTGACCTACTGGTCGGCGATTAGGGTGACCTGGATGGATTGCGGGGAGCCTTCACGGACTGCGACGGGCTCGCCTTTTGAATCGTGGGCGGAGAGGAACTCGGGGTCCATCCACGAACCGAACGGGACGTCTTCCCAACAGAAGACTTTGTAGTCGCCAGGGGTCAGATTCTTGAAGGTGAAGTGGCCGGACTGATCGGTCGCGGCGGTCTTGTAAAAGCTCTCACGCTCGCGGCGCTCTTTTTCCTGCGGCACGGCGATTACGGTGACGGCGGAGACGGGCTTCTGCGTTTTGGGGTCGAGCACCGTGCCGGTTACCTGGCCCGCGTTGGGGCTGAGGACGATGGCGATTGGGGCGGGCGCGCCGGCGCTCAGATCGAGCCCGGCGAGTTGCACGTCGACGCTCGACGAGCGAATCGACTTGACGTAGAAACCGTCGGGCAGTCCGTAGAAGTTGAGGCGATAGTGTTCCGCGCTGAGATCGGGGATCTGGAACGAACCATCCGGCCGTAGCGGTACGTCGGGCATGGGCCCGAAGACGGCATTCGACGCCTCCCAGGGTTGGAGTCCGATGCGAAATTTCGAAAGAGAATCCGCGCTCTCGCCATCGATCTTCACCTGGCCGGCGATCGCTACGGGAGCGTGGATGGCGAGCGAGAGTCCTTCGATGTTGGCCGTTCCCACGACGAGTGGAAGGCGCGCCGAGTATGCCTTCCCAGGTGTGCTGGCGATCGCGACGGCGAGGTAAGTGCCGGGCACGACGTTGCGGAATTCGAAGCTGCCATCGGGACCCACCGGCGCGCCGCGTCCGTTGCCACCGCCGGCGCCGAGCGGATTGTTGGTGGAGAGAATCACGTTGAGGTTGGCGCGAATGAGCGGCTCGCCGGGCAGCGGAGTCGCTGTGGTGATCTCGCTCTGCACGCGGCCCTTGACGGTGACGGTGCGGACGCGCGCGAGAGTGATCTCCATGTTGCGCAGTTGCGCGCCAGCCGTAAGATCGAGCGGCGCCGCGGCGGCAGGATCGGCGGTACGCGGAAAATAGGTGGGGACGTAGACGCCTTCGCCGGCTGAGTTTGCCGCGTCGATGGCGACCGGGTCGGGGCGATACGTCGCGTTGACGAAGTAGCGGCCGGGCGCGAGGCCGAAGACGCGATACTCGCCGAGATCGTTGGTGGTGGCGCCTCCGGAGCGGACGAGCTGCTTGCGTCCCTGCATATATTGGAGGCGGGATACCTGGATCTCGGCGGCGGCGACGGGTTCACCCTCTTCATCGAGGACCCGTCCGCTGATTACGCCGTGCGGATACATTCCGACGATCAGGTTCGCCGACTTCTGGCCGCCGGCGAGAACGATCGGCGTGCCCGCCCGATTGGGCCCGCGCGCGCCGTATTGCGCTGGGATGAAACCGTTGTGATCGGCCGAGAGCCGGTAGGTGCCGGGCTCGATTCCGTTGAGTGCGAAGCGGCCGGCCGCATCGGTGGAAACGGCGTTCGTCACCCGTATCGTCATCGTCGTTCCGGGCGAACCGTCGACGCGGCGGATGGCGATGAGGGCGCGGCGTACGGGTTCGGAGGTCACGGCGTTGATCACGGTGCCGGAAAGCGAGCACAGCGTGTCGGGTGCGGGCGGAGCCTGCGCGGCGAGGGCGAACGGAAGCAGGAAAAATACCAGGCAGCGCATCTATTGCAGGGTAGCGCTTTGTGCGCGGCCCTTCCACATTCCGCCCTGCCCGCGCCAGGTGGCGATGGCGGAGTGCAGGGTAGCGAAGAGGTAGAAGACGGCGATCGCCGGCAGCATCGGCGCCCAGAACCAGTTCACGCGATAGTAGCGAACGGCCGGCCAGTACGACGCCGTCATCAGCAGCCAGGCGAGCGCGCCCATGCCGGAGGCAGGTCCGCGCGGCGCGAAGAAGGTGAGCAGCGGAGGAGCGAGGTAAGTGATCGCGAGGCCCGCGACGGTGCCGGCGAGGAGGATGGCGGAATGCTTGAGCTGCGTGAAGGCGGTGCGCGAAATCATGCCGCCGATCTCCGCGAACGTGGTGTATGGCCGGATGCTGACGGTGCGGTCGGAGAGCCCGAGCCAGATGCGGCCGCCGGTGCGTTTGACTTCGCGTGCGAGGGCGCAATCGTCGATCAGTTCGCTCTTGATGCGGGCGATGCCGCCGATCGATTCGAGCGCCGCGCGGCGGATCAGGATGCAGCCGCCGGCAGCGCCCGCGGTGCCCCGGCGCGGGTCGCGGATCCACGCGGGCGGATAGAGCAGGAAGAAAAAGAAGACGAACGCGGGAATCAACGCGTGCTCCGCGAACGTGCCGCAGTGGAGGCGCACCATGTACGATACGAGGTCGTAATTGCCGGCGCGGGCGCGCGAAACGAGAGCGGCGACGTTCTGCGGATGATGCACGATATCGGCGTCGGTGAGCAGGAAGTACTCCGCGTCTTCCGCGGCGGCGATGCCTTCGGAGACGGCCCACAATTTGCCGGTCCACCCGGAGGGCAGGGGACGGGCGGCGACGATGTGCAGGCCGGGCGCGGCGTCGGCGGCGAGGCGCGCGGTATCGTCGGCGCTATGATCGTCGACGAGCGTGATTTGAAAATCGCCGGGATAAATTTGGGCGGCGAGCGACGCCATGGCGCGGCCTACGACATCGGCCTCATCGCGTGCGGGCACGATGGCGTGGACCGCGGGCGCGGCGGGGTCGAGCGCGAGCACGGGCGCGTCCGGCCGCATGCGCCAGAAGCGTCCGCGGAACGCCACCAGGTAGACCCAGATGGCGAGCGATAGCGCGGCCAGCAGAATCACGCCGGGGTGTCGCCCGCGCCCATCACTTGCAGCATGTCGCGATGCGCAAGCACGGCGTTGGCGTCGCGCTGCAGCACTTCGAAGTAGCGGCGCGCAAAGCCCGTGCCCTCCTCGGCCGGCACAAGCAGGGTGCGCGCTTTGGCGATCAGCTCGGCGCCTTCCCCGGCGGTCGCGGGCGGTTCTTTGCGAGCCATGGTTTCATCGATCAGTACGATGAACTCCGAGAGCTGGCGCAGCCATTGGAACCATGGATCGTTGAGCACGAGGTCCAGATACTGGCCGGTGTTCGTGATTCGGGCCACATCGCGTTCGTAGGTGGCACGTTCGCTATCGAGCAGGGATTTGTGAAGGCGCAGCAGTCCATCACGCACTTCTTTCAATCGGGGACGAAAGTCGGACACGCGACTATCGTATCGTGAAAGGAGCATGAGTTTTCTCGACAACCTCGAAAACAACCTCAAGAGCCTGGAATCGAGCGAACAGGGGAAGGACGACGCCGAGCGCGCGCACCGGACGCGCGAGAGCGAACGCGCGCGGGCGCAGGCCGCCGCCCCTTTCGCGGACCAGCTCAAGAACGGGCCGTACACCGCGGAGCTCCTGACGCAGGCGACGCGCGTCGGCTTCAGCCTGCGTACGAAAGTACACATCGCCTGGCTTGGAAGTTCGCTGCGTCTTGAAGCGCGCGAGAAGCGATTGGAATTGCGCCCGACGCCCACCGGGGTGATCGCGGTGTACATCGAAGACGGGGAGGAGAAGCGCACCGAGCCGCTCGATCTGGCGGGGAGTCCGGAGACGCTGGTGCGCGGCTGGCTGGCGGTTTAGCGTAAGATTTGAGCTTATGCGGAAACCGGATTTTGACCCTGGGCTGACACAGCAGTTCACGGGAAATGTCCGCCGGATCATCAATAAAGATGGCACGTTCAACGTACGCCGCCGCGGCGACACGTGGGACGACTTTCACCCATACCTACACCTGATCAACATGCATTGGGTGCCTTTTTTCGCATTGCTGTTCGCCGGCTACCTGGTGATCAATACGGCGTTTGCGCTGTCGTATTACTGGTTGGGTCCGGGCGAGTTGCAGGGAGCCGACGCAGGGACGGCGGGTGGACGCTTCCTCAACTGCTTTTTCTTCAGCGCGCACACGTTGAGCACCGTGGGTTATGGCAGCATCTCGCCGAAGGGGATGGGCGCGAACATCATCGCGTCGCTGGAATCGCTGGCCGGCGTGCTTGGTTTTGCGGTGGCGACGGGCCTGCTGTTCGGGCGCGTATCGCGGCCCTCGGCGAAGATCGGATTCAGCGACAACATCCTGATGACGCCCTACCAGGACATCACGAGCCTGCAATTCCGCGTGGTCAATCGCCGCGCCAACGATCTGATGGAGATTGAAGCGCGCGTCCTGCTGATGACGGTCGACCCGGCGGATGGCCAGTTGCTGCGCAAGTACCGGCAACTGAAACTCGAACGCGAACAGGTGCTGTTCATGCCGCTTACGTGGACTGTGGTGCACCCGATCGATGCCGAAAGTCCGCTGTGGGGAATCACGCGCGAACAGTTCGAGCGGGAGGAGAGCGAGGTGATGATTCTGATCAAGGCATACGACGACACATTCAGCCAGACGGTCTTCTCGCGCTATTCCTACCGGCACGATGAGGTGCTTTGGAACCGGCGGTTTGCGCCGGCGTTCACGGTGGACGACGAGGGCGATCTGTTGTTGGATGTGGGGAAGGTCGGGCAGGTCACCGAGTCCGGCGGCCCGCCCGCGTTGAGTTAGGGCGAGCTACTTCTTCGTGGCGGGCGCCGGAGGCGGCGGCGCGCTGGCCGGCGGAACGACGTTATTCATTCGCGCGTAGACTGCCATCTGGCCGTAGTGATCGAAGGTGTGCCAGATGGTGAGATTCGCGGCGATGCCGCGCGCCATGTCCGGCCCGCCGAACGGGGACTTCACCAGATTCAACTGGTTCTCTGGGGTCAGGGTGTTCAGGACCTGATGCGCGTAAGTGAATGCCGACTGGAGATACTCGAGGATTTCGGCTTTCGTTTTCACGTCGGCAGGGCCATCCTCGCCTTGTCCGAGATTGGACGGCGGAGCTTCCTCTTTCGCCGCGGCGGCGACCACGAACAACACCGTCGCGACGTGCTTCACTTGTCCGCCGAAGGTCCGCGCTTTCTCGAATGCGCCCTTGGTCGGCGCGAAATTGTACGCGGATTCGGGCATGGCCTTGGCCAGCGAGACAAACTCGCTTTCCGCCATCTTGAGTTGGGAATCGTAAAGGTTGGCAACCGTGGTATCGGCCGCGCCCAGCGAACAGGCGGAGGCGATGAGTAATACAAACGTTGATTTCATCGTGAGGTCCTCTTTTCGTTTTCGGCGGCCGGGCTGAGGGCCCGGACGGCCCAGGATGTCGCAGCGGAGGAGATCCACTGATCGTGATCGAACGGGAATCCACTCTGGAAATAGGGTTGGAACTTCGGAGCGCGGCTGCGCACGTACCACGACCCGTCGTCGCATTGATTGGCGAGCAGGAATCTCACCGCCTTCTTACTCGCGGAGTCACCCGGTTTGAGCGCGCCCGACTCGAGCAGCGCGTAAAGCGATTCGCCGGTGGCGAAGGCGTCGCTCGGAAGGTTTGGATTTTGGCCCCACCCGCCATCGGAGCGCTGCGCCGAGATCAGCGCCTTGGCGAGCGGGCGTGTTTTATCGCCGGCTCCCGCCCAATGCAGTCCGGCGATCTGCATCGCCATGTCATCCGTGGTGACCGGCTTGGCGTGCTGCAAATACCCCGCGGCGAGCGCGATCCGGCGGTCGACATCGATTTTCAACGCCAGCGTCGAGAAGGATTGGATGGCGCGTACGGCCAACGCGGTGCGTGCCATCGCGCCGTCTTCCATCGGTGTACGGGCGACTCCGCCGGTCCACCAGGAGCCATCGCGGCGCTGGAAACTGGAGATGTACGCGACCGCGATATCGGTCAACGAACTGGACGGGTAGCGTTGCGCGCCGAGTGCCAGCAACTGCCACGTGGGGCCGTCGGCGAGGCCGCCCGAGTCGAGCCTTTCGAGCATGGTTTGCTGGCGCCGCTTCAACTCCGATTCCACCATTTGCACGTAACTCTTCTCCGCTGCTTCATCGACGTGAACGCCTGCGCCGCGCGCCGCGGCGAGCGCCACGGTGGAGGTCAGTTGATGATGGCATCCGACACAGCCGGATTGCGTGAAAAACTCGGTGGAGCTCTTCTGCAAGATCGCCGCCGCCCGCTCTACCGCGACGGTGACCGGCCGCTCCGCAGCGAGTTTTCGGTCGGGCGGAGTGAACGGCATCGACTCGCGGGCTCCCGCGGCCGTAAGCGCGAAGACGATTTCCGGGTAGTTGAATTTCTTTGCCCAATCGAGCGAGTTCTCTCCGACTTTGCTCCGCGCGGTTACGTCCGCGCCCGATTTGATCAGGAGTTTGACGACCGCGGTATTTTGCGCATCGCTCGAAACGGCGAACATCAAGGGCGTCATTTCCCTTACGTCGCGGGCGTTGACGTCCGCCTTGGCATCGAGCAGCGTCTTGACGATTTCCGCCGAACAGTAGGTCGATGCGAGCATCAGGGGCGTGAGCTTCATTAGCTGGATTTTGCCGAACTTCACCTCTCCCGCGGAAGTATTCGCGGTGTTGACGTCGGCGCCTTTGGCGAGAAGCATCTTGATCGCCGGCAAATTGCAGTTGTTGGCCGCCGACAGGAGCGGCGTGAAGTCGCCGCTATCGTGATGGTCCGGCTCGGCGCCTTTGGCGATCAGGAATTTCATGCTGTCGAGGTCGTTGGCATCGGCCGCGTTGTTGAGGGCGGTGATGCCGCGGGCGTCCTTCGCTTTCGGATCGGCGCCGTGATCGAGCAGGTACTTCACGATCGCGGAACATCCATCGCAGAAGGCCGCGGCGATCAGCGGAGTACGCCCGAGTTTGCTCGCCGCGTTGACGTCCGCGCCGGCTTCGACGAGCGCGCGGACCTTACGGAAATCGCCCGCGCCGAGCAGTAGCGCGGTCTCGTCCACCTGATTCTTCGCCTTCACGTTGGCGCCCGAATCGAGCAGAAGTTTGACGGCTTCCGGTGAACCGATCGCGGCGGCGTGAAGCAGCAGAGTTGTGCCTCGCGAATCGGCGGTGTCTACGTGGGCACCATTCGCCAGGCGCGTCTTCAGCGTCGAGAGATCATCGTTCCGGATGAGTTGTAGCAGGTCTTCGGCGGTGTTTTGCGCCTGTGAGGAGACGCACAGGCCCACCGCGATACAGGTCACGTAGATTCCCCTCATGGTACGGTGTTTCCTCCGTTGGTGGCAGATAGTATACCCCAAGCGCGGGTATAAAGCAGGTACAGTGGAAGTAACGAATGGCAGCGCCACCACACACGGGTGAAGCGGGGAGAATTATCGTTGCGCCCACGGGACGGTTGATTGTCCCGCCGGAAATCACCGGCGTCGAGCGGCCCGAAGTGTCGGTGGTGGTGCCCACCCTGAATGAGAGTGAGAACATCGTGGATTTCCTGGCGGCTGTCCGGCGCACGCTCGACGCTTGTATTCCCGGGCGGTATGAAGTGATCGTGGTGGACGACGATAGTGCCGATGGCACGGGCGAGATCGCCGCGGGATTGATGGGCGAATTTCCCGCACTGCGCGTGGTGCGCCGACAGAACGAAGGCGGGCTCGCGGTGGCCGTGATCCGCGGTTGGCAGGTGGCGCGCGGTGCGATGCTGGGCACGATCAACGCCGATTTTCAGCACCCGCCGGACGTGCTCGGGCGCCTGCTGGAACGACACGCCGGGGCGGATCTGGTGGTGGCGACGCGGCATAGCGATGGCGGGGGGCTGGGCGATTGGGGATTCACACGACGCGTTACCTCGTGGGGCGCGGCGCAGATCGGCCGGTGGCTGCTCCCGCAGGTATACGCGCGCGTGAGCGATCCGCTGAGCGGGTGTTATCTGGTGCGGCGCGCGGCGATCGCGGACACCGAGTTACGGCCGCTGGGTTACAAGAGCCTGATGGAAATTCTGGTGCGCGGCAACGTCCGCGAGATCCACGAATGCGGCTACGAAATGCGCAAACGCGAACGCGGCCAGAGCAAGGTCCACGCGCTTCATCCATTGCAATACATCCGCCACGTGATGCGCCTGCGCGCCGCCGCCCGGGAGCGGAAGCGGTAGTGGCCAGGCAGGAAAAGTACGACGACAAAAATCCGGTAGTGAGTTTCGTGATCGGGCGTTTCTTCGATCGCCTGCGAGGGGTCGTGGCGGAGCTGCAGCCGCGCAGCGTGCTGGATGCGGGGTGCGGGGAGGGCGAGATGCTGCGGAGGAGCGTTCTGCCGGATGGGTTGCATCCTGTATGCCTCGATCTGCGGGCCGACTCGCTTGCCGAAATCGCCGAGCCGCATCGCGTCCGCGCGAGTGTGCAGGCGCTCCCGTTCGCCGCGCGCAGCTTCGACGTGGTCACGTGTCTCGAAGTGCTGGAGCATCTTGACGATCCCGGGTCCGCTGTGCGCGATCTGGCGCGTGTTGCGCGTCAGGCGATCGTCCTTTCGGTTCCGTACGAACCGTGGTTCCGGGTCGGCAACGTGTTGCGCGGGAAGCATCTCGGCGCGCTGGGCAATCACCCCGAGCATGTGCAACATTGGAATCTCCGCACGTTTGAAACATTTCTGAGCGGCTCTGTCGCCGACGTGCGGATCGTCGAGGCATTTCCCTGGATCATCGCGTGCTGCCGTCCAAATCAACGCTAGCTTTTCTCCTGCTGACAGCGATCGGAGTGGGCCGCATCGCGGCGACGTACCACTCCGTCGCGCAGACCTCCGATGAGACGCCGAATATCGCCTGCGGCATGCAGTACCTCGACCTTGGCCGGTATGACTATGGCGCGTTCCATCCGCCGCTCGCGCGGCTCGCGATGGCCGTCGGTCCGTATTTGTATGGGGCGCGCTCGCAGAAACTGCCGGATCGGTGGCATGAGGGCAACGCGGTGCTATATAGTGCGGCGAGGTATACGCGCACGTTGACGCTCGCGCGCCTCGGAATTCTGCCGTTCTTCCTGCTCGCGTGCACGGTGGTGTGGCTGTGGGGACGGAGGCTGCTCGGTGAGTGGGGGGCGCTTGCGCCGGTGTTCGTGTTCACGAATTTGCCACCGGTGCTCGCGCACGCCGGAGTGGCGACGATGGATATGGCGATCGGCGCGGGCGTGGTCACGGCGTTCTTCTCGTACATGCTGTGGCTCGAGAACGGCACGCTGCGGCGCAGTATCTTCTTCGGCATCGGGATCGCGCTCGCGCTGCTCTCGAAGTTTTCCTCGGTGCTGCTGCTGCCCGCGGGCATCCTCACGATCACGCTGCTGAATTGGCCAGGGCGCGGGGTGAAACGAAATTGGGCGTGGATCCCGGTCGCCTTCATCCTTATCTGGGGTGCGTACCGTTTTTCAGTTGGTCCCATGACGGAGCACGTGTCACGCGACGCTCTGGAGCAGGGCGGCGTGATCGCGAAGATTCCGCGCCCGGTGCTCCACTTCGTCGAGACGGTCCCGGTGCCCGCGCCGCAGATACTCGACGGCCTGTGGCAGGTGCACAATCACGTGGACGCGGGACATACTGCATTCCTGCTCGGGCAGCACAGCTTCCACGGCTGGTGGTATTTCTTTCCGGTGGCGCTCGCGGTAAAGACTCCGATCGCGGTGTTGCTGCTGGTGCTTGTGGGTGCGCTTGCCGTCACGAGGAAGACGCGGACGCCGGCGGTGCTTGCCGCCGTCATCCTGCTGATCAATTTGCCGACGAGCCTGAATATCGGCGTGCGGTACATGATGCCGCTGTTTCCTCTTCTCGCGCTTACCGCGGGGATCGGTGCGGTATGGCTGTGGCGGCGGAGTCGGTGGATCGCCGCCGCGCTGCTCGCGTGGCTCGCGATTTCTTCCACCTCGGCGCACCCGGATTACCTCGCGTACTTTAATGAGTTCGCAGGCGCGCATCCCGAGCGCATTCTGGTCGATTCCGACCTTGATTGGGGGCAGGATATGAATCGCCTTGTCGCCGAGTTGCGCCGTCGCAACGTTACGTATCTGCATATGGCGACACTCTACACTGGCGACGATTCGCGCATCGGGCTTCCCGCGTGGGACGGACTTGAGCCGTATCAGCCTGTCACCGGATGGGT
>JAOAPT010000697.1 GCA_025463045.1 Candidatus Solibacter sp. | reverse complement strand
TCGCGCCGCGCGGTGGTCCGCAGATTCCGCGTCGACGGCGTCGGATCGCCCGGATCGTAGACGTAGCGATCGGGCGGCTGCTCCCGCGAAGGCGCAGTGAAACTCAAGCCGCCGCCAGCCGTGAGATACAACTTCTCGAAGCGCGTCTCTGGAAGCGGGTACCGCGAGCCCTGCAGCCACCGGTTGGACCCCATCACGTAGAGATTCACCGGCGGCTCGCGCAGGATGCCGTTGTCGATACCCTTCAGCCAGTAGTCGAACCACCGGAGATACTCGCGCTGCAGGTCGATAACCGCCGCCGCTCCAAAGTCACTCCCGTTCGAAGAGCGCATCGCGGTGTCGACATGCGCCCACGGTCCGATCGTGAGCTTTTGCGTCGCGCGCGGATTCCCCGCCATCGCGAGGTAGTTCAACTTGCTGCCGATGCCGTCGCCATCGAACCACGCGGACTGATGGAACACGGGTATTCGGATCTCCTTCATCTTGTCGAGGAACATCAGCGGCTTCCAGTACTCGTCCACCGTCGAATGAGTGAGCCAGTGCCGCCACGAAGGGCTTTCCCGCCCGAGGACCGCTTTGTCCACGTCGATCACGGGCAGTACCTTCAGCAGCTCCAGGTAGCGCTTGCCGTCGACCGCGGCATGCTTGACTCCCGACAGATCGGCGCTCGACTCGCTTTCGATGACCGCAAACCAGGGCATGGCAGCCATCAGGGCGACCAGGCCGTGTTCGTACGGCAGATTGTGAAACGGGTCGGGCGGGCTGACGTTGGGGATGATGGTGACCAGGTGCCTCGGGTGCTGGCTGGCGGCGAACCACTGCACCCAGCCGAGGTACGAAGCGCCGACCATCCCCACCTTACCGGTGGACCAGGGCTGCGCGGCCAGCCACTCGATGGTGTCGTACCCGTCCTTCGGTTCGTGGACGAGCGCCTCCCACTCGCCTTCGCTGGCGAAGCGGCCGCGCACGTCCTGGATGGCGACGGCATAGCCTCGGTGCGCGTAGTAGCGGGCGCGCATGTCATTGACTTCCTTCTTATACGGCGTGCGCACGAGAATGACGGGCGCTCTCGGCACGCCGGCGGGAAGGTAAAGATCGGTCGCAAGTCTGACGCCATCGCGCATCGGGATCTTGATGGTGGATTCGCGGATCTGGAATTTCGGCTGCGAGATCAGCGGGTCGTCGGGCTCCGCCGGCAGGAGGCCCTCGTACCCCTCGCGCACCAGAAAGGTATGCTGCTCGGAAAATCCGCCGGTGGCAAACCACGGGACACCGGTAACCAGATAGATGCGAGAATCCGGACCGGCCAGCACGTGCAGTTCGGCGCCGGTGAACTCATAGCGCCAATGGGTCAGCCGCAGGCGGCTTCCGGCGATTTCCCGCTCCACGGTTTCCAGGCATTCGAGGGTGAACGGACCGCCCCCCATGGCGCTCAGGCGCAACACAGGGAACTCCTGCCGGCCGCCCTGTCCCGCATCGTAGAGGAGTAGAGCCTGGCTGATCAGGGCGGGCGAGAGATCGTCGAATACGAGCAGACCCTCAGGCGCTGTGCCCCGGCCGGAGCCATTGGGAAAGGCGATGGTGAGTTCCCCGCCCTTGCGTTCGACAACGGTCTTGCCGAGCGCGCTCTCATAGGAGGCAGTCAGCCAGCGGCCACCGGAATCGGGTGTGACCTTGACGGTGAAGCGTGTGGAATCGCCGCCCATCGCAAGTACGGATGTGCTGGTGAACGTGCCGTCCGGTTTCCATTGAAACGTGAGCCGTCCCGCCCGCTCCTGATCGAAATACAGTAAGAAGACGCCCTCGTCTGAAAAGCCGGCGAGCGCCGCGGCGCGTGCCACCAGAAAGATGGCGAGCAGCGTCGTGGTGCGCATCACTCCGCCGGCTCTATTTGAGGCCCTGAATCAGCGCGGTGACTTTCGCGAGGTTCTCCGGCGATCCGATCTGTTTGAGCGCGGAGATGGTCTCGCCGAATACTCCGGTATGATCGCCCTTGCGTTCGAGGGCCATGAGGAGGTGGTCGCGGAAGCTTTCTTCAGCCGGCTCTTTGGCGACGGCATCGGCGAAGAGCGCGATCGCGGCATCGTTTTCGCCGCGCTTGAGGCGGACCCATCCGGCGGTGTCGGTGATCTGCATGGAGTCGGGCGAGATCGCCATGGCGCGCGTCGCAAGCTGGAGCGCGTCGTCGAGATCCGTCCCGCCCTCGGCAAGCAGGAAGGCGAGATTGTTCATCGCCGTGGCATTGTTCGGGTCGATCTCGAGCGTGGCGCGGTATGCCCGCTGGGCTTCGGCGCGATTGCCGGCCGCATCGAGCGTGAGCGCGAGCGTGCCGACAATTGTGGCGTTCCCAGGCAGGATTTCATTGGCGCGCGCGAGGGAACGGATCGCGGAATCGTAGTCGCCCTTGCGTCGGTAGGTTTCGCCGAGGCGGAGCTGCAGGTCGCCGGCGGCGGGGGAATCGGGCTCAGTCCGGTCGAGCACCGCCTGGAAGCGCGTGATCGCGGCATCGAACTGGCCGGCCTGGACGGCTGCGTTGCCTTCGACCAGCATCTGACGCAGCGCGTCGTCGTCGGCGCTCTGAGCGCGGCCGGTTTGTGTAGCCACCAGCGACAAGGCCAGCAAAACCAGAGGAATACTACGCATTTCCCCCCCTCTCTAAACTGAATAAGCATACACAATCGGGGGGCCGGGAAAAAGGGGGGCCCGGCGGGGAAGGTTCTAAAGAAAACTTTCGGGAAAATCATTGACAAGCAGGTCTTAAAATATTAATATCATATCAACGCTGACAGCATCCTGGCGGTGAGTCCCCTCCCACCGCCACCTCTGAGTGCAGGCCCCGAGTATCCAACTCGGGGCCATTACTTTTTATTTCCCGAATGTAATGTTGGAATCCGTTGAGAACTTCTTGTAATTGCGGAACTCGATCGCATTCCGCGTGCACGCGCCGCTACCGCTCATGCACCCGACATTCTCGCTGGACGCGGGTAGCAGATAGCCCTTCCCGTCGATCCGCGCGTACGCGTATTGGAGCTTGCACTCTGCGCGGCTGATCGTGAAATCGCGCGGGAATGCCGTCGCGATCTGCTCGATGCGCAGCACGCGGCGCGTGTCCCGGTCGACCCATACGGCGCCCGTGTAGGCAGGCTTGTACTGCCGGCCATCTGGCGAAACCATCGTCCAGTGTGAGTTGGCCTGGTTCACGGAATAGTCGAAGATCATCGCGGTGCGGCCCATCATTTTCTCTTCGCCGCGCCGTTTGAACGTGGCGTTGGTGGCCATGCCCATGACATCTTCAAGCGTCGTCCCGAATTCGCCGGTGGACCAGGATCCCGAGCGTTCCGGCGAGATATCGATCGGCCGATCGTCAATGCGGAAGTTCTTGTATTCTTCCTTGCCATTCACGTACGTGAGGTCGGCGGTGACGACGTCGATTGGCTGCCAGCGCGTCGGGAATCCCGTGGCAAAGTAGCGGCCGGTGACCTGCTCGACGATGTAGTTTGGCAAGGTCGCGCTGAAGTTGGCGGCGGCCTCGCGCGCATCGGCGATGATCGCCTCGTCGGTATTGCGGCGCGGATCGCCGAGTCCGGTGGCAGGAGCGGGTCCGGAATCGGCGCCGGGGTTGGACGCCTCGGGCTCGCTCTCGGCGCCGGCGGGCTTCC
>JAOAPT010000687.1 GCA_025463045.1 Candidatus Solibacter sp. | reverse complement strand
TGAAGCCCTCGACGAAGATCGGCGCGCGGTGCGACATCTTCTGCAGCCGCTCGCGCAGCTTCGTATTCTTCCCGCAAATCAAAATCAGTTGCCGGTGTTCCAGAGCGCGCGCGATCTCCGTCATCACCGCCGACCCCTCGCCGCCGAACATCACCAGTCCCACGGGCAGCGCCGGATCGAACCCGAGCGCCTTCCGCTCCGCCGCGCGTTCCGCCTCCGATAACGGCGGAATCTCGTAAAATCGTGGATTGAGAATCATCCCCGAAACGCGATGCACCTTTTCCGGCGGATGCCCCAACGCAAGCGCCTGCTCAACCGCCTTCGCCGACCCGCAGATGAAATCCTGATCCTGCCCCTCTTCGATCCAGAAGTGCGGCGGATAATCCGCGATGTCCGTGATGATCGTGACCATCCGAACTCCGGGCAGCGCGCGCGCCAGGCTCTCGCACAACGCGCGATCGAAATTCGGCACCAGCGACACCACCAGGTCCGGCCGATCTTGCTTCCAGAACTTCTCGAGCAACCGCACCGCCTGGCCGTGGAACAGGCGGATCACCATGTGCATCGCCACCGTTAACTGCGGCGACCCCAGCGTCCAGCCCTTCTTCAACAGCAGGTTGTATACATCCTGCAAGCGCAGCCCGGTCAGTTTGCGGAAGACATCCATCTCGTCCAGTTGCTCCTGCAGGTTGACCATGCGGATTTCGAACGGGCGCTTCTGCTGCTCCATCACCTGCCGCAATGCATTCGCCGCGGCCCGGTGACCGCCACCCGCGTCGAAATAGATGAAGTCGACCTTCTTCATTCATGATGATTGTCACACGCGCGGCGCGGCGCGTGGCGGCAAACAAATCCCTTCTCCGATGTTTCGCGGTACTGTCACCGTAATGTGATCGTGCGAGCGCTACAACTCACCTATGCGGTGCGATCTACACGTACATACGATTCACTCCGGCATGTGCACCATCCCCGGCCTGCGCACCATCTGCCGCGAAAGTTATAACGATCCGCTCGCCGTCTACGAGAAACTCAAACGGCTCGGCATGGATCTGGTAACAATCACCGACCACGATTCCATCGATGCCGTCGAAGCCCTGCGATCGCGTCCCGATTTCTTCCTCAGCGAAGAAGTCACCTGCACTCTCCCCAGCGGCAATCAACTGCACGTCGGCGTCTACGACATTACCGAGCGCGACCACATCGAGCTGCAGCGCCGCCGCGGGGATTTCGAATCGCTCCTCGCCTGGCTCACCGATCACGACCTTTTCTTCCGCGCCAATCACATCTTTTCCAGCCTCACCGGAAGCCGCTCGGTCGAGGACTTCGCGCTTTTCGAATCCGTCTTCCCCGCCTTGGAAACGCACAATGGACACATGCTCGCGCGCGCCAACGCCAATGCCGCGGCACTTGCCGACCGCGCAGCCCGCGCGGAAATCGGCGGCAGCGACGCCCACGCGATGGCCTCCGTCGGCAGCGCCTGGACCACGGTTCCCGGAGCCCGCTCCGCCCAGGAATACCTCCGCGGATTGCGCGCCGGACAGGGTCGCGTCCGCGTCGAAAACGGCGGCTGTTACAAACTCACGCGCGACGTCCTCGCCATCGGCCGCGAAATGCTGCGCGAAAATCCGGCGACTCTCCCCATCGTGGCACTCGGTTGGATGGTACCCTTCATCATCGCCGGCAATTGCGCCGTCGAGTGCTGTTTCGCACGGTGGTGGATGACACGCTATAGGCAAGATAGGGTAGGCACTCCGGAGATGGCATGTTCAATCACATAACCCACGGCGACCATCGCCTGATGCGCCGCGTGAACCGCTGGCCCGCCCCGCGCTGGGTGCGCTTCTGGATGATCTGGGCGACCCGCGCCGGCGACGGCTGGCTCTGGTGGGGCATGGGCCTGGTGATCCTGTTGTTCGGCGGCGAACAGCGCTTTCTCGCTGTCGGCTCCGCCATCGTTTCCGCCGGAATCGGCGTCATCCTCTTCCGCCAGATCAAGAAACTCACCGGTCGCCGCCGCCCCTGCGTCTTCGAACCGCACTGCTGGGCAACGCTGCTTCCGCCCGACCAGTTCTCGTTCCCCTCCGGCCACACCATCACCGCGTTCGCGGTTGCCGTCTCCTTAAGCCGCTTCTACCCCGACCTCGCGATCGGACTTCTCTTCTGCGCCCTGAGCGTCGCCGCCTCGCGCATCCTTCTCGGCATGCACTTCCTCAGCGACGTAGTCGCCGGCGCCGCCATCGGCACCCTGCTCGCCCTCGGCGTCACCACGTTCCTGTAATCGCCGCTTACAACACCGGCGAATCGTTCCCCAACAGCGCCCGCCTCACGATCTTAATCGGCGGATATCCCTGCTGCAGAAACGCATCATGAAATTCCTGCAACGTATATTTATCGCCCTTCATCGCTTTGTAATCGTCCCGTAACTTCAGAATCTCCAGCTTCCCCAGCGTGTACACCAGGTACGTCGGATCGCTCGTCCCGCGCTTCGCCTCCTTCTCCGCGACCGGGCGCACCTGATAGCCCTCCTTCACGAAGAACTCCACCGCATCCTCCATGCTCATCTTTCCGGTATGCATCCGGATCCCCGCGATGAAACGCGCATTGCGCAACAGCGCGTCCTGCAACTGCCCAAGCCGCAGTTTCAAATCGCCGCCGCCGTAGCCCTCGTCGAGCATCATCTGCTCCGTGTAGTGCGCCCACCCCTCCGCATTCGAGCTGCACCCGAGCAGCTTGCGCACCTTCGAAGGCGCGCGCGCAATCCACAGGAACTGCACGTAATGGCCGGGATAAACCTCGTGGATCGCCGTGCTCGTGATCGTCCCGCGATTAAATCCCTCCAGGTATTCTTCCGTCTGCTTCGCGTCCCACGTCTTCTCCGGCAGCGTCACGTTGAAGAACGCCTCCTTGGCGACCTTCTCGTACGGACCCGGAGTGTCCATCGATGCCGTGGTGAGCGCCCGCATGAACGGCGGAGTCTCCTCCACGATCGGCGGCACGCGCGAAGGAATCGTCACGATCTTGTGCTTCTCGATGAACTCGCGCATCCCGCCGAGCACGTCCCGCACCGTGGGCAGCAGCTTGTCCGCGCTCGGATGATCGCGCAGCGTCTCGGCGAGAATCTGTTCGGCCGTGCGCTTCGGATCCACCTGCGCCGCGACGCGTTTGAACTCCTCCTGATTGCGGCGCAAATCCGCCGTGCCGAGCTCGAGCAGCCGGTCGAGCGGAATATCCACCATCTCGTCGTAGAGCAGCTTCTTCCGATACGTCTCGGCGCCGATCTTGAAATCGCCCTGCGAGCGCGGCAGCAGATCGGTCTTCAGAAATCCCTGGTACGCCTTCAACGCGTCGATCACACCCTGATTGGCCTGCTTAAACTCCTTCATCAATGCCGCGTCCTTCACCTCCTGAAACGCGGCCGGCACGTCGTTCTGAAAGAAGCTCGCGATCCCGTCGAGTTGTTCCAGCGCCACCTCCGTATACACCCGCGGCGGATTCTTCAGATTCTCACGCGCCGATTGGAACAGCCGCGGGATCGCCTTTTCCCTCGCGATCACGCTCTTCACGCGCTCCGCCGCCGGAGCGAACTTGCGGCTCATCACCACGTACACCGCGTTCGTCGCGCCCGAGCTATACACGTCGGGATTCTTCTCCCACGGCCG
>JAOAPT010000665.1 GCA_025463045.1 Candidatus Solibacter sp. | reverse complement strand
GAAAGCGCAGCTCTTCTTCGTGATCACCACCCAGGAAGAAATCGGCTTGCGCGGCGCCCATACCGCGGCCGATTTCGTGAAGCCCGAGATCGCGATCGCGCTCGAAGGCGGCGTCGCGGGCGATGCTCCCGGGTCGCATCCCGAAGAGACGCAGGCGCGCCTCGGCGGCGGTCCGGGCATCTTCCTCTACGATTCTTCGGCGCTGCCCAATCGCAAATTCACGCAGTACGTGAAGGAGACTGCGCGCGCCAATCAGATCCCGCTGCAACTCGATCTCGTGCAGGGCTATGGCGACGATTCCGCCGAGATCCAAAAGAGCACCGCGGGTGTTCCCACCGTGAATCTCGTAGTCCCCGCGCGCTACACGCACGCCCACAACGGCATCATCAATCGCAAGGATTTCGACCGCATGGTCGATCTCCTCGTCGCCCTGATCAACGGCCTCGACGACGCCAAGGTCCGCCAGATCCGCGACTTCGCGCAATAGGACAGGCCTAATTGACCTGTCCAGCCGCGTAGCGCCCCGTCGCACCTCAGCTACTTCGTCACACCCAGCCCGTCGATCTGCACTTCCAGCAAATGATTCACGCGAATGCCGTAAACTCCATCGGTCTTCGGCAGCGCGCTCTTCGGCTCGCTGTGCACCACCGTGCCATTGACCACGAAATCCACCTTATCCGCGCCGACCCGCACCTCGAGTACGTTGGTCGACTTGCCCGAGTCGTCGGGCTTCTTCACCGCATCGTTCGGCGTCTTCGGCCCCACGTTGCTGACCGCCGCGCCCTCGCGTTTCTTGATCAGCCACGAACCGTTCTGCGCCACCACGAAATAGACGTAGCTCTGGTCGGCGCCTTCGAGTCCGCTGCCGCCGAACACCAGGCCGTAATAATTGTTGTGGCCGCTCGGCTTCATCAGCGTGAACGTGCCCTTCAGCGTGTACGTCCCGCTCGCCGTGTTCGCCGGATTCCAGTACACGGCCGCCTGCGGATTGGTGGCGTGGAAACCGGCGCCCTCTTTGACGAATTTAATGTCGCCCGCCGCATCCGGGTCGCTCGCCGCGGTGCTCTTATCGACGCGCATCTTCCAACCCTGCGGCGTCTGCGCGAATACCGGCGCGAACGCGGCCACCGTCAAAACCGCTACTTGAAGTTTCATCGTGATTTCTCCCTACACATCATACTTACGCAGGACCCACGTGGTCATACACCGCTGATTCTGCACCACGGTCGTCTTCAACGGATCGACCAGTTCGCCGCCCAGCTCCGCGGTGAACCGCAGCAACAGCGCTTCGTCCACCAGGTAGCGTTCCGATCCGTCGGGCAGCAAAAACCGACGGCCTTCGATGCGCCGCACCTGCTGTTCCATGCCGATCGACGAGGCGAGCCTGCAGAAGAACAGCCCGCCCGGCTTGAGCACGCGCCACGATCCGCGCAGCATCGCTTCGAACTGCGCGTCGTCGCGTGCAAAGTGCAGCACGGCAGAGCTCAACACGACGTCCGCGAAGTCTGCCGGGAAGGACATCGCCTCCAGCGGCTCCGCGCGAAAGTTGCCCGCAGGCACGAACCCGCGCAAGGATTCCACCGCGCGCGCGTCCACATCGACGCCGAACACCTCGTAACCCTCGCGCACGAAGTAAACCAGATTGCGCCCGCCGCCGCAGCCTGCGTCGAAGATCCGCATGCCCGGTGCGATCCGCCCGCGCAGCAACTGATCGAACAGATAAATATCGATCGGCCCGAATTGCTCTTGCAGCGACGCCACTACGCGAGCTTCCAGGGTCCGCGATACGGTCGTGTGAGCATGGCGTTCGCTTCCGCGTCGCCCACTGCCTGCTCCTTCGCCGCATCCCAAGTTATACTGCGGCCCAGGCGCGTCGAGATGTTGCCGAGGTGACACATCACGGCCGAACGATGGCCCTCCTCCACGTCGGCGTTCGGACGTTTGCGGCTCTTCACGCAGTCCAGGAAATTGCGCGCGTGCGCCGCATTCAGGTCGTTGCCCTTCATCGAGAGCGCCTCCATCGCCGGCGTCTTCTCCTTGCCCGCGCCGACTTTCTCGGGCGTCACCTGGAAGCCGCCGCGCGTCAGCGTCATTGAGCCCTTCGTGCCGTACACGTCGAGCGTCACGCCCTTCGCGCCTTCGGCGACCTCGCTCACTGTCCACGTCACCACCACCTTCGGGAACTGGTAGGTGACCTGCTGTACGTCCGGAGTTTCGCCGCCATCGGTCAGTGCGTACCGCCCGCCGAAGCCCGCGACGGTGCTCGCCGCCGGAGCGCCCGTGATCCAGCGCGCGATATCCAGATGATGCGCGCCCCAGTTCGTCATCTGCCCGCCCGAGTAGTCCCAGAACCAGCGGAAATTGTAGATGCAGCGGAACGGGTCGAACGGGCGCTTGGGCGCAGGCCCGAGCCACATTTCATAATCGAAGCCCGTCATCTTCCCATTGGCCATTTCGGTGGCCTTCAGTCCCGGAAAAATATTGCGCTGGTAGCCGCACTGTATACGATGCACCTCGCCGATCCCGCCATCCTGAATCAACTTGACCGCCGCCGCGTAGTGCGATCCCGACCGCTGCTGGCTGCCCGTCTGCACCACGCGATTGTGCTTGCGCGCCACGTCCAGCATCTTGCGTCCGTCGGTCACCGTCAGGGAGAGCGGCTTCTCGCAGTACACGTCCTTGCCCGCTTCGCAGGCCGCGACGGTCATCAGCGCGTGCCAGTGATCGGGCGTGCCGACGATCACCGCGTCGATATCCTTCTGTTCCAGCAAGCGGCGAAAATCCGTGAACGGCTTCGCGCGATCGTTCGTCATCGCGATTCCCTTGGCGAGGAACGGCGCGTACACGTCGCACACCGCGACCGGCTCGAAGTCCGGCTCCTTCAGGAACGTGCCCCAGTCCTCGCGCCCGCGGCCGCCGCTGCCGATCAGGCCCATGCGGACGCGCTCATTCGCGCCCATCACGCGGGATGCGCTCAGCGCGCTCAACGCGCCTAATGCAAAATGTCTCCGGTTCATCTAGCTTGTCCCCAATCCCGGCCGGTCCAACCCGTCGGTCCGCATCCAGCCGTCTTTGATCACGAAAATTCCCGGGAATTTCTTTTCCCATCCGGCGTTCGCCACCGGCACATACTCGCGCGCATTCGCTTCCACCGCGCTCGTTCCCGGAACGTGCGCCGCGATCCCGACCGAGTGCACCAGAGCGGCGCCGGGACACGTCAGATCCTGCACGCAGCGAAACATCTTGTACTTCTGCGCCGCCGCCGCCATCAGCAGCGAATCCGACTGCCCCTTGCATGCCTTCAGCGCGACTCCCGTGTAGCCCATCTCGCGCGCGAGCAGCAGTGTATCCAGCCCCGTCAACGATTCGTCGATCACTACCGGACGCAGCTTCGCCGCTTCGAACATCGTGTTCTTCCGGTCGGCCGCCAGGTCGCGCGCCGTCGGCTGTTCGATGTACTGCACGCGATCGAACGCGGTCGGCGCGATGCTCTTCAGCCGCCTCTCGAATTCCAGCAGCGCGTCCACGTTCGGGCAGCGCTCGTTGAAATCGAGCGAGTAGACCCAGTCCTTAAATCCACGCCTGGCCTGCGCTGCCGTCGTCACGCGATCGATCGCCGCCACGCGGTCGGAGTCCCACACGAGATCCGCGCCATTCAACTTGATCTTGATCGCCGTGACGCCGTTGTACGGAATCCACTCTTCGAGCGTCTCCGGCAATCCGTCGCCCACCGGCTTCTTCAACTCGCTCCGGTCAAGCGCGTCGCTCGCTCCCACCGAGTGGTACATGCGGACGCGCGGCGCGGGCTTGCCGGCGATGTACTGGTCGAGATACTCGCCTTTGAACTCCGCATTCAGATAGTGCGACAGATCGTGCCGTACGAACTCCTTGCCGCAGACCGCGTAGCTGCTGCGTCCGTGCAGTTTGCCGAACGCATCGTGGATCGCCGCATCGATCGGGCTCGCCGTCACCAGCACGCACAATTTCGGCACCGGCAGCGGGAGCTTCAATTCGCGCGTGACCTCCGCGCCCGCCTTCAGGTACTCCGGCGCGAGCGCGTGATTCACGTCGAGCGGGTGCGCGTACTCCGTGAACCCGCGCGTGATCGCCGCCGCCTTCTCCGCGAGCGCCTTCATCGCCCCCAGCGTCACATCGTACGGCACGTTCGGGGCAGGGAAGCTCCACACGTTCCCCATCGACATCGACGCGCCGCCCGCCGCAGATTTCCCCGCCTTCGTGCTCAAACGGCACTTCACGTTGAGCATTGTGACGCGATCGACTTCTTTGCCGCCGAACTTATACGGTGCGCGATAGCGGAAGTCCTCGAACCCGATCGTCAGTTCGTCGATCCGCGCGTCGGTCGAAGGCGCGGCGGCCAGCAATGCAGGCATGGCGAGAAAGGCGCGGCGCCTCATAGCGAGGCCTGGGCCAGGAACCCGCGGACCTTATCGAGATCTTTCTTCATCGCCGCGAGCACGTCTTCCTTCGACATCGTGATCGTGCGCTTGCCGCCATCGGCGCCGCCCAGCGGATATTCGTAGTGCACCTGAAACGGTCCGGCGAAATCCGTCTCGGCCACCATCGCCAAGAACTGCGGGAACTTCACCATGCCCTCGCCGATCGGCTTCCACTGCGATTTCCACGCACCCTTCGCGTCCTTCTCCCACGCGAAATCCTTCACCGCGATCCCGCGCACGTGGTTGCCGGCGATCTTGAAGCTGTCGATCCACCCGCCGGTGCCGCCCTCGATCGTCGCGTGCCCGATGTCGTAGTTCATCCCCACCAACTTCGGGTCGAGATCCTTCATCAGATACCAGAGGTCCCAGATCGACGCGCCCACCACGCCTACGCCCGAGTGCGTGTGATACATCGCGCACATCTGGTACTTTGCATTCAGCGCCGCGAGTTTCGCGAGCCTCGGCTTGAACGCTTCCAGTTGCGCCGCGAACGGCTTGCCCGCCTCCCACTTGAACGCGCCGAAGCGGTAGTGATGGATGCCGAGCGCCGACGCGGACTTCAGCAGGTCCTCGGCGAACGGCGTGTCGGCGTCCGCGATATCGGTCGTGATCATCGGCACTTCGAGGCCGCTCTTGCGCAGAATCGCGACCAGCGCCGGAAGGTCTTTCGCGACCGTCGCGGGCTCGACGTGCCCGCCCTTGCGCACCGCGAGATCGATGCCGTCGAAACCGATCGCGGCAGTCGCCATCGCCAGATCCTCGCCCTGCAAGAACTGCAGGTGCTTGGAGAAGATCGCGACCTTCAACTTGGGCTTGGCCGAAGCTCCGCGGCTCAACAACAGGGCGCCGCTGCCCGCCAGCATCGCACGTCGCGAAATCGTCATATTCTTCCCTTCGTTAACGCTTACGGACATATCATAGCGTTATGCCAGCCAACCGCAGAACGTTTCTACTCGCCGGCGCCGGCGCTCTTGCCGCCCACGCTCTGCCACCCTCGGATCAGGTGGTCCTCGGCGTCATCGGCTCCGGAAGCCGCGGCACCTTCGTCATGGGCGTCTTCCAAAAAGATCCCGCCCTCAAAGTCGGCGCCATCTGCGACGTCTACGAGCCGAATCTCGAAAACGCCATCTCGGCCGCCTCTAAAGTCCCCGGCAATCATCCCAAGGTATACCGCAATTATAAGGAACTGCTCGCCGATAAAGACGTGCACGCCGTCCTGATCGCCACGCCCGAGCACTGGCACTATCAAATGGTGCTCGACGCGCTCGCCGCCGGCAAGGACGTCTACGTCGAGAAACCGCTCTGCCAAACGCCCGAGCAGGGCATCGCGCTCGTCGAAGCCGAGAAGAAATCGAAGCAGATCATCCAGGTCGGCATGCAGCGCCGCAGCTACGACCTATATAAGGAAGGCCGCGCGATCATTGCCGGCGGCAAGCTCGGCAGCGTCCGCATGGTGCGCTCCTGGTGGCTGAACAATTACGTCGCCGCCCCCGCCGTCACCAAACTCGCCGGCCCGCTCGATTGGGAACAGTGGCAGGGCTCCGCTGCGCGCCGCCCGCTCGATCCCGATCGCTTCAAGAACTGGCGCTACTACTCCGATTACGCCGGCGGCATCGTCGCCGACCAGGGCGCGCATGTCTTCGACGGCATCCACATGCTGATGGGCGCCACCTTTCCCTCCGCGGTGAACGCGTCCGCCAACAAGCCTCACAAGTCCGGCGTCGATCAACCCGAATCCGTCGTCGCCATCGCCGAGTATCCCGAGGATTTCATCGGCGTCTTCTCCGTGAATTACGCCGCGATGAATTACAAGAGCCGCAACGACCAGCTCAATCAACTCGACGGTGACCAGGCCCGCATGGATATCGGCCGCGAAGATCTCAAGGTCTTCATGAAGGGCGCCGAGGACCAGCCCGCGATCGAGAAGAAGTCGGAGAAGGGCTTCGGCTGGGCCACCGACCTCCACGTGCAGAATTTCCTGGACTGCGTCCGCACGCGCAAGACTCCGACCGCGCCGATGAAGCTCGCTTTCCAGGCCGCGCTCGTCGTCCAGATGGCCAACCTCTCGCTCAAGCACGGTCGACGCATGCGGTGGACAGGCGCTAAAGTAATCTGAGATGCCGACCGTCCGCGCCGCACTCTGGCGCGCCTTGCCCGTGATTCTGTTGCTGGCCCTCTACTGGCCCGGCGTCACCACCTGGTTCTATCAGGATGATTTCGGCTGGCTCAATCTGCGCCACGACGTCCACGGGACTCACGATCTCGCCGCCGCGCTATTCGCCCCGAAGGCGCACGGCAACATGCGCCCGCTTGGCGAGAACGCCTACTGGCTCGGGATCTCCACGGTCTTCGGCGCCGACCCGCTGCCGTTCCACATCGCCGCCTTCCTCACGCAAGCCGCCAGCCTCCTGCTGCTCGGCGCGATCGTCCGCCGCCTCACCGCGTCCGACCTCTCCGCGGCGATCGCGCAAGTCGTCTGGATCGCGAATATCGGACTTGCCCCCGCGCTCGGCTGGAGCTCCATCTACAACCAGATTCTCAGCGCCTTCTTCTTCCTGCTCGCCTTTTACTTCCTCCTCCGCCGCCAGCTCACCGCGCAGTGGATCGCCTTCCTCCTCGGACTCGGCGCGCTCGAGATCAACGTCGTCTATCCCGCGATCGCCGCCGCCTACGCGCTGCTCTACGATCGTCCGCTATTCAAGAAGACGCTCCCCATGTTCGCCGTCTCCGCACTGGCCGTCTTCGCGCACTTCCACTTCGCGCCGCCGCCCGCCGCGGGTGTCTACGCACCGCGGGTCGACGCGCGCATCTTCGACACTATCTGGACGTACTGGCGCTGGTCGCTCGGCCCCATGCCGCTTGCGCTCGTGATTCTGCTCACGGCCGCCGCGCTCCTCATCGCTGCCCGCCAACGTCTCGCGCTCCTCGCGCTCGCCTGGTTCGCGCTCCCGCTCCTCCCCTATCTCCCGCTGCCCGATCACAAGATGGATTACTACCTCGCCGTCCCTGCGATCGGCATCGCTCTCCTCGCCGCCGCCGGATTTCAGCACGCCCGCATCCCCGCCTCGGTATGCATCCTCCTCTACCTCGGCGCGTCGCTCCCCGCGTCGTACACCATCACGCGCTGGCAGCACGCACGCGGAGAGCGCGTCGAAGATCTCGTCCTCGGTGTGCAGGAAATCCACCAGTCCGCGCCCGACAAGATCATCCTGCTCGATGGCATCGATACCGACCTCTTCTGGTCGGGCGTCGCCGACCTGCCCTTCCGCGCGCTCTCCATCCCGCGCGTCTATCTTTCCCCCGCGCCCGCTACGCGCATCGACGCCGCGCCCGAGCTGCTCTCCAAGTACACCCTTCCCATCGCGCTCGCGCGCAACGCTGTGCTCTACCGCTTCGATGGCCGGCAACTTCACCGCAGCGCGCTCCCCAACTTCCCGCAGGACGAACCGCGCTTCGTCAACCTCGCCGACGACACGTTTCGCGACTACATCGGCGCAGGCTGGCAACTCGCACCCGGCGGCTATCGCACCATGTCAGGCGCCGCGACGGTCCGCATCGCCGCCCCGCGCACCGCGGCCGACGTGCTCTACATCGGCGTCTTCGAGACGCGCGACGTCCACCTCGCCGCGCGCGCGAACGGAATCGAGCTCCCCCTCACTCTCGCCCACCGCGATAACGATCTCTCCGAATTCCGAGCGACTCTTCCCCCCGCCGCGCTCGCGTGGAAACAAATGGAAATCACTCTCACCGGTCCGCGCGTGCCCCTGACTTTCGGGTACCTCGAAGTTCGCTGAGGTTAACTCAGCCTGAGATATCCTAAAGCAATGCAACCAGATCAAGCCACCTTCTTATTGAATGCCGTCTATTTGCCGGGACTCAAGAACGAGCAAGGCCTCACCAAGCGCGTGATTGAAGCCATCCCCACCGACAAAGGCGATTACCGCCCGGACGAAGTTTCGAAATCCGCGCTCGAACTGGCATGGCACATCGTCGCCACCGAAATGCGCTTCCTCGACGCCGTCGCCGCAGGAGAGTTCGACTTCACCCCCACGCCCCGCCCACAGAACGTCCGCACCTCTGCCGACATCGTCGCCTGGTATGCGGCCAACTTCGAACCGCGCCTGGAGGCCGTCTCCAAGCTGTCCACCGATCAACTCACGAAGGTCGTCGATTTCCGCGGAATGTTCCAACTCCCCGCCGTCACGTACCTGAACTTCGTCCTTCACCACAGTGTCCATCACCGCGGACAATTGTCGATCTACCTCCGCCCCATGGGCGCGAAAGTTCCGTCGATCTACGGCGAGAGTTTCGATTCCGCCGCTGCCCGCAAAGCCGCCCAGTAACTATCTGCGCCGGAAGCGCGGAATCCATCTCGGCACTTCGGCGCGGAACGCCTCGTATTCCGCGCCGAAGGTCGCCCGCAAAGTCGGCTCCTCGTAAATCATCACGAAGGCGTGAAATGCCGCCCAGATGGCTATGCCATACATCAATAACTTTGTGTTCCCGAAAATGAGCGCCTGCCCGAGAATCGCCGCCACCACCGAGACGTACATCGGATTCCGCACATACCGGTAAAGTCCCGCGATCACCAGATGCCGGGTCGGAAATACCGGCGCCGGTGTCCCCACTCCCTGCAGCGCAAATCGTGCGAAGCACTCCAGCAGTCCGATCGCGCCCGCCGCC
Source organism: Candidatus Solibacter sp. (assembly GCA_025463045.1). Classification (GTDB taxonomy): domain Bacteria; phylum Acidobacteriota; class Terriglobia; order Bryobacterales; family Bryobacteraceae; genus Solibacter. The sequence goes on along the minus strand of JAOAPT010000665.1, from coordinate 637 downwards.
AGCAGAACGCCGCCGGCGATTCGAAAAATCTCGAGCCCGAAGAATGGATCGTCGACTCGCCATCGCGAAATCCACAGCGGGACAACCCCTGCGACGAACCCCGGCGCAATCACCAGGAACACCGCCGACCCGATGACCGCTAACAGGCTTCTCACTCCCCGATGATAGGTCCCGATGATAGACTGAAATCAACTCGCTTCCATGGGACTCTCTCCGGCCCAGCCGGCCGGATACATCGCTCTCGCCCTCGGCGTTCCTTCAGAGGCGCGACCGCCGGCTGAAGCTCTTCAAAGCCGCGCAAGGCCTCGTCTACGCCATCCACTTCGCGGTGCTCGGCAACCCGCCCGCGGGAGCGAGCTCACTGCTTTCCTCGATCCGTTCCTTGCTCGCGGTGCGCTATCGTTCGCTCGTCCTCGGCGTCGCCCTCTCCCGCATTCGCGCCTGATGGCTCCCCATAATCACCTCCTGCATCGCGACTGCCGCCATCTTCACCCTGCGCGGCTCTCCGTTCTCCGGCTCGATCGGCGGCACGCCGCTCGAAGTCGCCAACGCCGCAATCAACATCTCTACCATTTACACAATGATCCGCCTCGCCCGCACCTCGCCCGACACCATCAACTGAGCATGTATCCGCACG
>JAOAPT010000557.1 GCA_025463045.1 Candidatus Solibacter sp. | reverse complement strand
ATGTGGCGCTGAGCGCGGCCAAGCCGGCCTCCGCCGCGGCTAAGACCACGCTCGAAGAAGAAATCGAAATGCTGAAGCGCCGCATCGAGCAACTCGAAGCCGAGCGTTCCACCAGCCACACCGCGGTAACTCCCGCCGCGCCCGAGGCTCCCGCCGCCACGCCTGCCGCCGCCTCGGCGCCCGAGCAAGCCCCGCAAGCGATGGCGCCCCCCGCGGCAGCGCCGCCCGTGCCTTCCGCGCAGGTAATTCCAGACGCCTTGACGGCCCCTGCGCCCGCGCCTGCCGTGGATAACGACACCCCGTTCGCTTTCGGCGACTTCACCTGGCTCAATGGCACCCCCCGGACCAAGGACACGGTGCTGGATACCAAATTCTTCACGCCGGAAGTTCGCTTCGACACGCATTTCATGACCGACTTCAACCAGCCCAGGGACCACACCATGGGGGGCGCCACTGAATCCTTTCGCAGTGGCGAATTTCACGAAGAGCAGATCAGCGTGGGCGGCGACTTCCACTGGCAGAACGTGCGCGGCAGAATTCTCACCATGTTCGGACTGTTTGCAACTACCACGCCGCGCAACGATGCCAGCGCTGCAGTTGGACAATGGGACGTCCGCAACGCTTATAGGTATGTCTCGGAGGCCTATGGCGGTTACCATTTCAACGTCAATCACGGGCTGAATGTCGACGCCGGTATCTTCGTGTCTTACATCGGCCTGTTCAGTTACTATAACTTCGATAATTGGGCCTATCAGCCGTCGTTTGTTTCTTCGAATACACCATGGTTTTTCAACGGGCTCCGCATTCAATGGTTCCCCACCAATAAGTTGAAGATCGAGCCGTGGATCATCAACGGATGGCAGTCCTACAATCGCTTCAATGGCCATCACGGCTTCGGCGGCCAGATCCTGTACCGGCCCAAAGAATGGCTCTCGCTCGTCTTCAATAACTACGGCAACGGCACCGACACCCTGGGAAATCCGAACCGCACCCGTTTCCACACTGACGACAGCGTCGAGGTTCGATATTTCAACAAGCCGGAAAATACCGGCGTCTCCAAGATGGCATTCTCCTTCACGGCGGACGCCGGCTGCGAGTCCGGCGGAGGAGTAAGTTGCACCGGCAAAGGCGGCGTGCCCAAGCAGTCATTCCTCGGCTGGATGCTCTACAACCGGGTCTGGCTCCATAAGAACCTGCTCGGCGTAACCCTCGGCGGCGGCATGATGAATAACCCCGGCCGCTACCTGACGCTCCTGCCCCCGATCAACGGCGCGGACGCGATCTCGGGTTCACCCTACTTCACGGCAAATCCTGGCGACAAGGCCCACATGTGGGACGCCACGGCCACCGTTCAGTACATGCCGAAACAGTACATCACCTGGTGGGCTGAAGTCGGCTACCGCCACTCCGACGTGCCGTATTTTTCCGGCCGCGGCGGCATCACGCCTCCCGGCGGCAACACCGGCTTTCCCTCCCAGTATGTCTGCGCCGCCGGCGGATCGGCCGGGACCAGCGACCTCGCCACGGCCTACGCGAATTGCGGCGGACCCCGCAGCGTCTGGTTCCCCGACCTGCGTCGCGGCCAGGCCACCGTCAGCGCCGGCGTCATGGTGAAGTTCTAACACCAGGCAAGCGGAGCGCCTCTGAATAGGACTTTCCATGAAACGTCATCGTCTTACTATTGCGTTGCTATCCGTGTGTATCTTTTCCGCGCTGCTCTTCAGCGCCTGCACTAACGCGAAAGGCGACATGGCGAAGGGCGATTCCGGGAAGGGCGCTCCGCCTCCGCTTCGCGTCGTGAACGATGTGGATGTCACCCTCTTCAAGGTCGAACACCCGGAGCAGTTCCCATTGGTTGCAGCCACAACGCACGAGGCCACGGCCGAACTGGTCGTGACCGGCACGGTAAACCCCGATGTCTCGCGTAACGTCCCCGTGGTGTCGCTGGTCTCCGGCCGCGTCGTTTCCATCCACGCGCGTCTCGGCGACACGGTGCAGAAAGGCCAGTTGCTGCTCACCGTCCGCAGCGACGACGTCGCCGGCGGCTTTTCCAACTATCGGAAAGCCGTCGCCGACGAAACTCTTACGCGCACGCAGTTGCAGCGCGCGCAGGATCTCTACGGCCACGGCGCCATCGCTCTCGCCGATCTCCAGATCGCGCAGGACGCCGACGCCAAGGCGCATATCGACACCGAAACCCTGGCGGAGCACCTCCGCTTGATCGGCAACGATCCGGACCATCCCAACGCCATTGTGGAGATTCGCGCGCCGGTATCGGGAGTCATTACAGATCAGCAGGCCGTGAACTCAGGCGGCATCCAGAGCCTGAGCACCGCGCCGCTCACCATCTCCGACCTCTCCTCGGTCTGGATCGTCTGCGACGTGTACGAGAACGATCTGGCCAAAGTCCACCTCGGCGATCTCGCCGACGTCCGCCTCAACGCTTACCCGGACCGCGTCCTGAGCGGCAAAGTCAGCAATATCGGCGCGATCCTCGACCCGGCGTTGCGCACCGCCAAGGTACGCATTGAGGTCCAAAACCTGGGCATCATGCGCATCGGCATGTTTGTGCAGGCCACCTTCCGCAGCCGGCAAAAACAGGTCTACATCGCCGTGCCTGCCACCGCGATCGTGCACATCCACGATCGCGACTTCGTCTATCTGCCCGCTCCTGAAGGCAGGTTCCGCCGCGTCGAAGTAGTAGCCGGAGATAACTTGCCCGGCAACATGCAAGAGGTCCGTTCGGGAATCGCTCCAGGGCAACAACTGATCGCCAATGCGCTCGTCTTAGAGCACACGATCGATCAATGAGTCGGGACTTGACTACAAATGATTCGCGCCCTCGTCGATTTTGCCCTGAACAATCGTTTTGTCGTAATCGCGCTGACCATGCTGGCGCTCGGCTGGGGCGCGACCTCGTTTCACAATCTGCCGGTCGAGGCCTACCCCGATATTGCCGACAACTACGTGACCGTGATCACCCAGTGGCCGGGCCGTGCGGCGGAAGAAGTCGAACAGCAGGTCACGATCCCCATCGAAGTCCAGATGAACGGCATTCCGCATCTGTCGCACCTGCGTTCGGAATCGATCTTCGGACTTTCCTTTGTCCTCCTCATTTTCGACGACAGCTCGAATAACGATTGGAACCGTCAGAAGGTCCTCGAGCGCATCAATCAGGCCAGTCTTCCCGACGGCCTGCAACCCTCCATGGGCACCGACTGGAGCCTCACCGGTCAGATCTATTGGTACACCCTGCGCAGCACGAATCCAAAGATCGATCTCATGGATTTGCGGTCCATCCAGGACTGGACCATCGTCAAGGAACTGAAGTCCGTCCCCGACATCGTCGACGTCAGCACCTTCGGCGGTACGACTCGCGAGTATCAGGTGAAGGTAGATCCCCAAAAGCTGGTGTCGTACGGCTTGAGCATCGGCCAGGTGGAACAACAGCTCACCAATAACAACGTCAACGCCGGCGGGAACTTCGTCGAAACGGGCTTGCAACAGATGAACGTCCGTACCATCGGCCTGTTCCGCAACGTCAGGGATATCGAGCAAACGGTCATCACGACGAAAGGCGGCGCGCCGCTCCGGGTGAAAGACATTGCGGAAGTGACACAGGGCGCCAAGATTCGCCTGGGCCATGAGGGTAAGGCGATCCGCAGGGCCGATGGCGTTGTCGTCGACAACGACGATGTCATCTTCGCTCAGGTGATGATGCGCAAGGGCGCGGACTCGGAGCCCACTCTGAAGGGCTTGCATGCCAAAGTGGATCAACTCAACAACAGCCTCCTGCCCGCCGGCGTGAAACTGGAGCCGATGATCGACCGTAGCGACCTCCTGCATTACACACTCGGCACCGTGCTGCACAATCTGGGCGAAGGCATGATCCTCGTGACCATCGTTCTCTTCCTCTTCCTGTTCAATGTGCGCGCGGCCCTGATCGTCTCGCTCACAATTCCGTTCTCTTTGCTTTTCGCTTCCATCTGGCTCGACTTGACCAAAGTCCCCGCCAACCTTCTCTCGCTCGGCGCCTTGGATTTCGGAATGGTCGTCGATGGCGCGGTCGTCATGGTGGAAAACATCGTGCGCCA
>JAOAPT010000555.1 GCA_025463045.1 Candidatus Solibacter sp. | reverse complement strand
CGGTGACGGTGGAGGGCACCACTTCCAAAGGAACTGAGCGACACATCGTTTGGATCCGCGACAGTCGGACGAAGGTCCAGTTCACCGAGGTGGTCTCGGGGGTGCGGATCGATCCTGATGGATTGCTGCTGTTGGCGCGCTGAATGGCGCGCCCGGCGGCTGTAATAGTTATCCGGATGACCCCACTCGGTGGGCTCCTGCGCGGTCACATGGACCAGGTCGCCTTGATCGTCCCGGATTTGGAAGCTGCGATGGATGCGTACGCGGCCACTCTGGACGTCAAGTTCGGCGTCTTCGAGGTGACCGAAGCGGCAAGCAGTTTCAGCGGCAGCGGCCCGCAGTTCCGCATTCACATCGCGGTGGCGCTGGCCGGGCTCACGTCCATCGAACTGATCCAGCCGGTTTCGGGAGTCACTTTGTACAGCCAACACCTCGAATCCCGTGGACACGGGGAATACGAGTCCGTACCCGTCGGGCAGATCGGCCGAGAATGCGACGTGGTACGCAGGAAACGGTCGCGACTAGTTCCGCTGCGAGACGCGGACCCAATCGACAAGCATCTGCTGGGGAAAGACGGTCGTCGCGTCGGGACTCCCTGGCCAGGTGCCGCCGACAGCGACGTTGAGGATGAGGAAGAAGGGATGCTGGTAGACCCACGTCTTGCCGGCCGGAAGCTTCGCGGGAGTGACTTCGAAATATTGAGTGCCGTCCACGAAGAACGCGACGGATTGCGACGACCATTCGATGCCGTAGATGTGGAAGTCGTCCGCAAAACGCTTTCCCGCGGCCAGCGTGAGCGGTCCGCCGATCCCGCTGCCGCCGGAGTAGCCGGGGCCGTGCACCGTGCCGTGGATCGTCGAAGGCTCTTTGCCGATGTTTTCCATGATGTCGATCTCGCCGCACGATGGCCAGCCGACCTGACCGATATCCGCGCCGAGCATCCAGAAGGCGGGCCAGAGTCCCTGCCCGTAGGGAATGCGAATGCGCGCTTCGACTTTGCCGTAAGTCGCGGCGAAGCGCCCTTGCGTCTTGATGCGTGCCGACGTGTAACTCGTGCCCGACTTCAACGCGCGGATGACTAAGTTGCCCGCGCCATCCTGAAATACGTTGTCGGTGCTGTTGGTGTAGGTTTCCAGTTCGCTGTTGCCCCAACCGCCGCCGCCGAGATCGTATGTCCAGCGAGTGGAATCGGGCAGTGCGCCGGCCTGTCCGTTGAACTCGTCGCTCCAGATCACCTGGTAGGTCGGCAGCAGATTGATCGAGGCGGGAGCGCTCGCCGTCGTCCCCGCGTTGAAGACCAGCGGCACTGCGGCGGTGCGCGGCACTGAATCCGGGACGCACGTATTGATCTGCGTCACGCCGGGATAGATCAGGCCGGCGAAATCGGCAACACAGCGGCGAGCCGATGCGATGTCGCCGAACGCCACGCCCCATCCGGCGGATGGCTCGGACCACGGCGGACCGGCCGGCAGCACGCCATCCCCGATCGCTGGTTTGGGAGCGCCATCGCCGGTGACGAAGAACGTGATCGTCGAACCGGGTGCGGGCGGAACGAAATTATCGTTGCAGGAGATCGTATTGCCGGCGCTCGCGTTGATCACCAGCGCGACGCCGGGTTTAGTGGGACACGTGAAAATCCCTGGTGCCGCCGCGGCCACTGGCACGGAAAGCGGCGCAGTCGCCGTGCCCTGATATTCGACCTGCACCTGGGTGACGCCTGAAATTCCGTAGGGCGCAATCGCGCTCACCTGCCCGGCGGCGGCGTAGATCATCGGCGCTGCGACGCCATCGAAGAGCACGCGCGTCTCGCCCGCGCTGCGGGCCAACTGGCCGTCCGCGTAGGTCGCCCCGGCAAGCGCGGCAGGGCCGAACCCAGTGCCGAAGATCGTCACGATCTCGCCCGGCGCGATCGTTCCTCCTTGAAAGCTTGCGGCATTCACGATGCCGGCCGGGGCGATCACTCCGGCGATCGCCTTCCCGGTGTTGGCGAACGCGGGCTCGCTATTCGACGTGACGCGCAACGGATAGGTCTTGGTCTGGCCGTTGATGGTGACATCGATCTCGTAATCGCCGAGGAATCCACGCGTGCGGAACGTACCGTCGGCGGCGGTCGTGCCGCGCGTATCGGTCCACCACTGGTTGTACAGCAGATCGTTCCACACGGCGTAATTCGGCTTGGTGGTCCAATCGCGGCGGATCATCGCGGCCTGCGGCTTCCAGTGCGCGCCTTCCCAGAAGCCCCAGATCATAAAGCTTTTCATTGCGGGATGGCTGAAGCAGGCGGTGAGAAAATCGCGCGTGTAATCGGCCTGCACCTGTTCGTCGGCAACGGAGACATCGAACTCGGTGACCTGGAGATCCTTGCCGAAGGCGGCGAACTGATCGATCAATTCGAGTACGCGCGAGGGCGGCGTGAGATTCGAATCGAAGTGCGATTGCAGTCCGATTCCGTCGACGGGCGCTCCGGCCCCCAGCAGGTTGCGGATGATCTGCGCATAGCCGTTGATGTGGGCCAGATCGTACCCGCCGGCCTCGAGGATGTTGTAGTCGTTGATGTACAGCTTGATGCCGGGATCGGCGGCGCGCGCCTGCCGGAACCACGACGCCATCTCGGCATCGCCGAGGACGGCCTGGAGATCTTTATTGGTGTAGGCCTCGTTGAGTACGTCCCACTCCGTGACCTTGCCCTTGGTGTAGGCCATCACGTCGCCGATGTGTTTGTCGATGCGCGCCCGCAGCGCCGTGGTGTCGGGACGAGCGGCCTTCAGCATGTTCTGCACGTCGGCGGGTAAATACGTCGCGGCGGGCCAAATCACGTTATGTCCGCGCACCATATCGATGCCGTTGGCGGCGAACCACGGCAGCATATAGTCGGCCTGCTGCCGGCCGGAGCCTTCGAACTGCGGCCACTTCAGCGCGTTCTCCGTGACCACTTTGTTGAACAACTTCTTGATCGCATCGCGGTAGTTCTGCCCGTTGGCATCGGTGCGCTGGATCACGTCGCCCGCGACGGCGGTGCCGAATCCAAATGCGTGACGCTTCATGCGCACGTGAACCTGCGCGCCGGCGACGGGCTTTCCCGCATCGTCGCGCGCCACGACGACGAGATCGCCCTTGCGATAGCGCTCGATGCGCTGCGCCGCGGCGGCGCGCCAGGGAGCGTCGGCTGCGCGCTCGTCGTAAGGCCACGTCGTAAGCCCGAGGGAGGAGAAGGGAACGCCGGGGCCGTAGTCCAGAATACTCAGGCCGCCGATTTCGATTTCCTGATCCGGGAAGGTCGCCCAAAAACTGAAATTGTAGGCGTTCACGGCGTAGGTCTCCGCCATCGTGAAGGGCACTTCGAATTTCTTCCACTCGCCGGCGGCCGCCGCGGTGAACGTGACGGACTTGGTGTACGGCGAGTCGTTGCGCTCGAGCACGAACGTGGTGAGCCCCCGGCTATCGGGCGCCGCGATGGTGCGCAGCCAGAACGTGACGGCGACTACGTCGTTCTGTTTTGCGGCCTGCGTGATGGAGCAGCGCGGGCGGACATCCCACGGGTTGGCGGTTGGGGAAAGCGCGCCTGTCTTGACGTGCAGCGCGCGGGTGAACGGCATGCCGGCGATGGCGACATTGGTGAGCGTGCCGGCGCCATCGATGCGCGTGAAGCAGGCAAGCGGATCGCCGGTTACCAGCGGCGCGGGGTCGGCCAGAGCAGGTATCCCGAGGAGAGCGATCAAGAGAGCACGTCGTAGCATGTGCATCCCTATGGTAATAGAGTGCAGTTCGCCAGCGGACGGCCGTTCCCGAAAGCGAACACTCCACCGGCCCGCGAGCCCGTCTGTTTTCATCGAATTCCCGCGGCACACTAATTGCGTTAGAAGTGATCACTACGATGTCGACCTTCACGCAGGATCTTCGCTTTGGACTGCGCCTGCTGGCGCGCAATTCCGGATTTACCGCCGTCGCAGTGCTTTCGCTCGCGCTCGG
>JAOAPT010000516.1 GCA_025463045.1 Candidatus Solibacter sp. | reverse complement strand
TACCCTATTAGACCCTAATAAGAGACCTACTTAACCACACTGATGTGGGTGGAGCAGTGACTATTATGGGGGTGATGGATCAGCCGCCCGGCTATGACCTTACGTAATATCGTTCAGCCCAATGCTGCGAGAGTTGCGCTCATATTTCGTGTGGATGTTACCACACATCGCTCATCCTCGTTCCGCTAATCTCGTTTCGTCCCCAAAGATCCCTCGGAGGTCGGAGCATCTGAATCGGTTGACCTTGGGACGTTTACGGTGAGCGTCGGCCCAACCCAGCGCGCGATGCGAACCCGAACCGAGCCAGAACACGGCTCGATCATTCGTGCATTCGGAACCCTTCAACTTCGTGCCGGCTAAACCGCCGTCGACGATCGACTGCCGCTGCACGACGCCGTCCGAAGTTAGAGCCCGCGTGTCTACTCCAAAACTTCAGGAGGCCGCCGGAAGGGAACTTAAGTTTTCCTCCGAATTCGCGGTGAGACGACGCGACAGACGCCGTCTCAACGTGTGCCTGATCCCGGGACTGCCCGATAAGGATGTCAACGTGCTTCACAAGGTCGTTCGCACGCTCCGTCTGCCGCATTCCAACGTCAACAATCCCGCTCTCAGTCACCAAGCCGCCGTCGTCGACCGGAGGGCGATTTGGTTTCTCTGCCCTGGCTTCGTATCGGTCAGGCAGGCAATCCGGAGTTCGGTGGTAGGCGGCCAAGGCCATACAAAAAACGACCAGGAGAAGTACGCAAACGGCAAGAACGACCAGCAGCCCCTCCAACGTAACCTCCTCCAAAAAACTGCCCTCGACAAACACTTAGTACAAGTAAAGAATACATTAGAATTATTCCTTGATACGTGCTTGTACATACAAATTGGACGATTGAAAGCATGTTGTTGAAAATAGGCGCCAACATGCCATAACAGCTTGGTGGACATATAGTTGCCACGACAATTCATCCTTATGGATTTGGGGGGTGACCAACAAGGGAAGGTGAATAACGTAGAATCGGAATAACGGCAATTCTTATGGTCTTTCAATCTCGATCTTGCAGTCCCCGGTAAGATCGCCCGCTACAGCGGAAGGAGCCGCGACGGCGGTCCGAGCTACGCCCGGCAGTCAACGTTCAACGACGAGTATCGTCCGAGGCTTACTGTCAGCCGGCAGAGGTGGCGCGGTAGGTAGGCCTCTCCTTATACGGCGGGTTTTGTCGTCGGACGCCGCCGCCCGGCCATGGCTTTCGGCCTCAATCATCACGAATGCGATCAGCGAACCGGTTCCCTCGTCTGAAGCTCACTCCCGCTCCGACGAATGCGCCCTCACCGGGTACGGCGTATCCCAACCCTTCGCGTCCCACCACAAAATCCGATTCAGCATTTCCGCCGGAGCTTCGTCGATCCCCTTGAAGTTCATCGCGATCGATTGCTTCGCCCCCCACAACGGACGGCCCGCCAGCGCCTTCAGCGGCGGGTTCATCTCATCCAGGGCAATCTTGGGCACGATCTTTTCGTACGTCGTCAGGTCCGCCTTCGCCGTGAAGATGCTCGTCATCGGACGCGCCGATTCCAGCGTGCGCGTCTTCTGCGGAATTCGGAAAATCTCTTGAATGGTGCGAATCATGCTCGAGTGGTTGTAGTGATTGGAATCCACCGCGTCGCGTCGCACGTACGGACCGATTGCCAGCCCGATCGTGCGCCGCCCGTTCACGTGATCCACGCCATCCTGCGCGTCGTCCTCCGTCACCAGAATGAGGCTGTGCGCCCAGACTTTGCTCTTGCTGATCCGCTCCACAATCCGGCCGAGAGCCAGGTCGTTGTCCGCCACCATCGCGCGCGGACGCGGCACCTTGGGATTCGTGCCATTCGTGTGATCGCTATTCAGCGCGAGGATCGTGAGCTGTGGAATCCGGCCGCTCGCTTCCAATTCGCCGAATTCCCGCAGGTACTCCTCCGCGCGGATCTGGTCGTTGATCGCCAGACTCGGGTGGGGATAACGTTTGCTCGAATAGGGCGCCAGCGCGGGCACGCCGCTGCGCGACCCGACGATTCCCTGCCAGCGATTTTCCTGATAGGCCTTCCAGTATTCGGTCCAACTCAGATCGTCGGACTCATTCATGTCGACGGCGTTCTGCCGCACCGGATCCCATCGGGCCGGCAGTTGGAATTCGCCGTAGATGCGCACGCTGAGCGGCTTGGGCGCGGCCTGCCAGAAGAAGCCCGTCGGCGCGACGACCAGCGCGTCCGCCATGTTGTACGTGTAGCCGCGCGGCGCGGCGGCAAACGCCCGCTCCACGTAGTCGCTGACAAAGCCCTGCATTAACCATTGATGCCCGTCGAAGCTGATCGCGCCGCCCGTATAAAAGTTGTCCAGCACCACATAGCGTTCCGCCAGCGCGTGGTGATTCGGCGTCACCTCGCGCCCATACATCACCAGTTTGGGATCGCCATTGGCCTTGGCGATATCGCCGAGCACCTGGTCATAAGTGCGGTTCTCCTTGACGATCAGAAACACGTGCTCGATGCCCAGCGATCGCAGATTGCCGATCCCTCCGGCGGGTTCGAACTTCGGGCTATTCGCCGCGCGCACTTCGCGCGTCCCGGCCGCAAGTTGCGCCGCCGTCGGCGCTGGGATACGCTCCAGTGATCCTTCATAGACGCGCGAATTGAAGCTGCCTTTGTTGTTCGCAGTGTTGCCGATTCCCTTGATGTTCAGCACGCGCAGCGACCCATCGGCGGCGGCCGCGACGACCGATGGAAACCACGCCGTCGGAATCGCGCCCTCGACCTGCCACTTGCCGCCGTTCTCCCGCACCACTGCGATCGCGTTGTTCCCGCCGCACGCCACGTAGAGCGTTTTCCCGTCGCTGGAAAATGCGAGCCCGATCGGCTGGCTGCCCAACGCAGCTTCGGGGAACGTCGGAATCTTGACGTCGATGCGGGCAAGTGTCGTCGTATTCAAAATCGAAATCGAATCGCTGTGTCCGTTGGCGACCGCGACGAGTTTGCCCTCTGGCCCCGCCGCGAGTTGCGAAGGCGCCAGTCCCACCGCCACCTCCCGCACGCCGCCCTTCTTCGCGTCCACCACGCTCACCGTGCCCGATGTCGATGCCCCGGTCAGCGGATCCGTGACCACCTGCGAACCCGACGACGGCGCAACCGTATCACCCGGTAGCGCGCGGCGTCCCCCGCGATTGGTCACGAACACAGAGCCTTGCGCCACCACCACGCCGAACGGCGCCATCCCGACGTCGATCTCCTCCCGCAATGCCAGCGTGCCGGCGTCGATCACGGCCAGCGTATTGTTCCGGCTGAACGCCACGTACGCCAGCCGTCCGTCGGGCGAGAACGCGATCCCGGTCGGCAAGGGATGGCCGCGCAGCGCGATCCGGTTACTCTCCCCGGGCATCCCCAATTCGGAAATCTTCGTGACCAGGATGCTGTCCGGCCCGTTGCGCGCCGTCTCGCTCGCCCACAATTCGCGGTCACCCGGACGAAACGCGATCCCCGCGTAAGAGGTCGTGTGCGTGACGATGTCCGCCACCTTCGTCCCAGTCGAGCCATCCAGAATCTGGATGCTCCGTGTGTTGAGCACCGCAAGGACGCGCCGCTGTGAATCGTACGCCATATCCACCGGACGTCCTGCAATCACCGTCTGCTCGCCCCACGGGCGCAGAAGTTGATTGAGAGGCAGCAGAAAAAATCCTTCGGGCTGTTTGCCGATCCCGACGCTGCTCTTCAATACTGGGAAGATGCCGCTCTGTTGGGCGACCAGTGCCGCGGCCGCCAGCACGAAGATACAAAGTACGATTCTGCGCATGGAAGCCTACATATTATCTGGTGGCAGTCACAATCGCATGAACGCGTACCCTGACAAACAATTCGGCCCAGACACGTTCTGAGACTAACGTCGGACAGACGCGCTTCTCAAATCCCTCAGCGACGATCGTGTCCGCTTTGAGCGAGCGCCGTTCGATCATCCGGAACCCTGCGTGTCCGTCGGCTACCCGGGTGCGCCATTCGCTGATCCGAAGTTCACTTCGAGCGCCCTCGATCGGCGGGCCGCCATTCCAGCCGTCGGACGAACGGGCAAGCCGGTTCCCCTCCAAACGGTCGATGAGCTGCTCCGCGGCATCGGAGCGGACCGCACCTCCCCGCGGATGCGTTATCCGCCGATCCGAAGTTCCCTTCGAGCGCCGTCGACGGT
>JAOAPT010000499.1 GCA_025463045.1 Candidatus Solibacter sp. | reverse complement strand
GAGACTCATTCCGCCGTCTGTGGAGTATTCACGTAGAGCCTCCAGCGCCTGCCTCCTCAGTTCGGCCAACCGCTCCCCGGAAAACCTGGCGACCGTTTCGCGAAGCTTTTCCGACATCTCGCAACGCAGAGTCCAAAACTCTTCCGCCGACACCGGTGCGTCCACCGGGAATTGCAGTAATCGCTCGACGGGATCTCGCGCGCCTGCCTCCGCGAGAACGTCCCTTAATTTTCCGCGGCTCGCGAAGCGAAATGGGTCCGGAGCACCGGGCACTGGCGGTGGCGAATCAACATGCCGGTCGATGACTCTCTGCAACGCGTGGAAGAAAGGATTGCTCTCGGCCGAATGCCAGGCCGCCAGGGCAAGCCTCCCTCCGGGCTTGAGTACCCTGAGCATCTCACGAACACCGTCCCTCGGCGAGGGAAAGAACATCACACCGAAGCGGCTGACCGCCGCGTCGAAGCTTTCGTCCTGGAACGGCAGGCGATCAGCGGAGGCGACGTCGAATTCTGCATTCCGAAGCCCCAGATCGTCCGCTTCCCGACGGGCCGCATCCACCATCTCCGCCGCCGGGTCGATCCCGTAAACTTTCCCCGCGGGTCCGACCACTCCGGCGATGGTCAATGCCGGCTCTCCAGGACCTGTAGCAAGGTCAAGCACCACGTCCCCGCTTCCCACCCGGGCAGCCTCGACGAGCGCTTGCGTTACCGGTGCAAACATCTGCCGGATAACCTCGCGATGCCTCTCCCAAAACGGCGCTGCATCACGCCATACGTCGATCGCGTCCCGGTCGGATTGCATATACAGAAGTATAACGACACAATAGGTTCCATCGCACTACGTCGCCGTGCGCTCGTGTAAGTGAGCAATATTGCTCACATGCAGATGTTAGGGGCGGATTCGACAGCTATGAAGCGTGACAAGACTTACTCCCGCGCCTCAAGTTTTATGCTTGACATGACTAATGCATTACCCTACACTTTGGCTAATTGCTGAAGTTCTGATCCCTTCATCCTGGCGGACGAAAGCCACTTTCTCCCGGCCTGAAGTCGATGCTCAATTTGCAATCACCCTAGGGCAAATCGGAGTCTCGCGAAGACTCCCGAAAATCCTAAACTGCGCAACCCGATTGGGCGTGAGTAGCTCCACTGCGATGGTGGAATTTCTCCTTCTGTCCTCCGCGGAAGTAGATCACGCCCCACCTTACTGGAGACGAACTATGCCAGAGCCGCGCAAAGTGATCTCAATTTCCGAGCGCACGTCCGCCCCATACCACTCCCAGGAGATTACCGACCTGGCGTACGCTCACTGGCTGGCGAGACACTTTAAGAACGGGTCGCCTGAAGAGGATTGGCTTCGTGCCATCTACGAAATAAGCGTCCGCCGTACACCTCTGGCCGGGCCCCGGCTCTTTCTTGTACGTACACCACTTGTACGCACACCACTTGGACGCACACCGCTTGTCCGCACACCGCTTGTACGCACACCGCGCGGGCTCTTCAGAGGCGCGGGCAGGCCGTCATGAAGCTCTACCGCTGCCCGGAATTTCCGATGCACTGGCTCGCCTTCAGTGAGAAAGAACGCTGGGTAAAATTCCCCGCCGAATCCGGCGGGTGGCAGAAGCGGCAGATTGTCCCGACTCGAAGCATCAAGCCAATCCTCAAACAGCAGATTCCTCTATGGCTCGGTTTCAACACCGGCATCCCCGGCGCCCCACGCCAGTCTGCTCCTTCCGCCGATCGACCCTTGCGCAACGCCGCATAATCCGCCGATTGCGCCTCGCGCCCAACACGCGTTTCATAGTGCGCGGAACGCTATAATTGTGCATTCCGAAGTTGTGCATCCCGAAAGTCTGGCCCAAGATCCCACATGACGCCGCTTCCCGATAGCATGCAGCGCCACGAACGACGTCTGGCATTCGTCGTTTTATGCCTCGTCCTGGTGGCCAATGCGGTGGCGCTTTCCGCGGAACTCCGAGTCGGGCGGCTAATGGCGAATGACAGTAATCTGCACTTTTCCTTACTCAAGGGAATGGTGCGGGCCGTTGAAAACGGGCAGAATCCGCTGGATTTCTGGAGTCCGGGAGTGTCGTTTGGATCGGCCCCCATACGGACATACCAGCCCCTGGCTCACATCGCGACGACGCTGGTGTACTTCCTCCTGGGAAAAACCGTCTCGCTGGCGACGGTCTTTGTGTGGATGCGCTATCTCCCGGTAGTGCTTCTACCGGCAGGTTTCTTCCTGGCCGCACGCCTGCTGGAACTCCCGCCACTGACAGCCGCGGCGAGCGCGACACTGGCGCCATTGATTTCCACCGATCACTGGTACGGCCTGGACTACAGCAGCTATGTATCCAGCGGTCGCGGCCTGTTCCCGCAGTCGGTCGCGGCGGTGTTGCTGCTCGCGGCGGTGGGCTTCGGTTATCAGGCGGTGCGCCGAGGCAGGGGCGGTGTGCTGGCGGGCATGCTGCTCGGGCTGACCTGCGTTTGCCATTTCATCTACGGGTGGATCGGGGCGGTGACGCTGTGCCTGCTGGCACTGCTCCCCGACGCCGTGGTGGACAGGTGGCTGCGCATACGGCGAACGCTCTTTGTGGGATTTGTCGCCATCGTGCTCTCGGCATTTCAGTTGCTGCCGGTGTGGATGGATCGCGCCATCCTCAATCACAGCCGGTGGGAGGGGCCATGGAAATGGGATTCCTTTGGCGCGGGAGTGGTCATCAAAGCGCTCGTCAACGGCGAACTCCTGGACCACGGACGGCCGGCGGTGCTCTCCCTCATGGCGCTGATTGGCGCGGCTCTGGTCTCATGGAGGTTTTACAAAACGCGCAGGCTGCCGCCGGCCGAGGGTTTTGTACTGAGTGGTGCTGTGTTGTGGCTGCTGATTTTTTTCGGCCGGCCTACGTGGGGACCGCTGCTGTTGCTGCTGGGCGCCACACGGGATTTGCATTTGCACCGGGTGGTGGGCGCGGTCCACATCTTTCTGGTGTTGCTGGCGGCCATCGCGATGGAGGCCGGATGGCGCGATCTGGCTCGCCGCGGGTACCTGATCCTGGCACTGCCGCTCACGCTGGTAGCGCTGGCGCCCATGCTGTGGGAACGTGCCGCATATCTTGCGCTGAACGACGAACAGTCAACCGGGAAACTGATTGCGGTGGACTCGGAGAGCGATGTACTGGAAGCCTGTATGGCCAACTTGAGGCGCGCTGGCGGACGGGTCTATGCCGGAAGCCTCGCGGGCTGGGGTCCGCAGTTCGAAACGGGAGGCAACACTTTCGCTGCGTCTCTCAACATGAATCTCGTTCCGCAAGCTTCGCAAACTTATCACAACATCGCCCTGACCGCGGATCTGTTCCCATTGTTCGACGAGCGGAACGCGGCGCACTATCGGCTGTTCAACGTGCGCAGCGTGGTCGCGCCTGACAATCTGGCGGCCGCATTGCCTGGCTTCCTCTTCCCGCGCGCATCGTTTGGCCGCGACCGGATCTTCGACGCGCCGGGTGCGGGTTACTTCGACGTTGTGGATGCGGTTGCGTCCGTAACGGCGAACAAGGACAGCTTCTACGCCATCAATGAGCAGTGGTTGCGCAGCGATTGGGTGGAGAAGCGAGCGCACTTGTGGCTGAATTTCGGAGAGGACACACCTTCCGGCATGGCACGACTCGCGGACAAAGCTCCGCTGCCGCCCAGCCCCGCGTCTGCGGTTCCCGGCGGCGCAATCAAAGCCGAGCGGCAGATGGGAGACGACTATAGCGCCGAGTTGGTAATTTCGCGGCCGAGCTTCGCGTTGTTCCGAATGACTTGGCATCCCAACTGGGTTGCGTACGTCGATGGCCAAATTCAGAAGGCCGTGATGTTGTCGCCAGGATTCATCGGTGTCGGCGTTTTGCCCGGACAGCACAGCATCCTGCTTCGCTACGAGCCGGGGATCTGGAAGTTGACGATGGCTTTCGCAGGCCTGTTGATTGTCCTGGCGGGGATCCCCGTCGAGCGGCGGGGCTACCTCGGGCGCCTGGGATTCCCACCTGCGACCAACGCGGCGGCGACGGAGGTTACAAAGGTTACGGACTCCAGCCCCCGACCTGCCGGAAACCGGCGCGCGCGAAAAGGGAATCTTCCATAAGGGCTCGTAGCGACAAGCGGCTACGCCCTATCGTCTAGTACCGGCGTACCGAGTACGGCAAACCGAAGAAAAGGACTATCGCGAACCAGTTGCTCAGCGTACAATCGGGTCCTAAGAAAGGGAGGTTCGAAAACATATGGCATCCTGTGCTTTGCAACTTTCAAGAGGGAAGCTAATTGAAGACCCGTTGGAATACCTCCCGTGTTCCAAGACTCTCGCCTACAAGAAGGGAGACGTAATATACGGGCCTGCTAAGGGATCCGACACTCTATATCTAATCATCTCGGGCACAGTCAAAGTGACTCGGTTCGCGAGGTTAGGGCAAGCGTTCCTTATAGACCTTTACACCACCGGTGAATTCTTGGGAGAAACAGGGATACTGAACCTCTCCAATGCAGGCGAAGCGTCGGTGTCGTTTCAGAGTTCCACATTGATGGCCTGGGCTACCGCAGATCTCGCAGATATCATCGTGCGCCGACCGCAGCTCGGTATTGCGCTACTCCAGGTGTTTAGCCAACGCTTTCTCCGTTTCCAGGAACGCGCCGAGAGTCTGTCATTTGAAACCATTGCCGCGCGTCTGGCCCGAGCCCTGATCTACTTTTCCAAGCGCTTGGGAGCTGAGGGTCCCGACGGAAGCATCATCATGGCTGCGCTAACTCATGAGCTGCTGGCTCAATATGTAAGCACGTCGCGCGAACAGGTCAGTGTTCAGATGGCGGCCTTTCGCCGACAAGGTTACATCCAATACTCTCGACGAGCTATCACTCTGCATCGCGATGCTCTGGAAGCGTGGCTGAAGACTGCCTCGACGATTGCGGAATAGAGCGGGTGCTCGTGCGCAATGGTTCGCTGCGCCGTCGCAAGGACGGGCGGTGGAGGAAATCTGCTCGCCAGTGCAGCGGGGGGAGTTGAGCAAAAATTGAAGGAGGATGTTCTGCTCGCCCCGCCTCCAGAACCTGACCTCGTTGCCACTTATCGGGGAGCCGTTCGGGCACGGTCGTGTGCCGGGTAACGCGCTGCACGATCGCATC
Source organism: Candidatus Solibacter sp. (assembly GCA_025463045.1). Taxonomy (GTDB): domain Bacteria; phylum Acidobacteriota; class Terriglobia; order Bryobacterales; family Bryobacteraceae; genus Solibacter. The sequence goes on along the minus strand of JAOAPT010000499.1, from coordinate 8,548 downwards.
ATCAACTATTAGGTAAGCGCGTTCTCCTCCGGGAGGCACGAAGCGGATGACGCCGGGTTCGTTGCGGAGAGTCCGATAGGTTGCGGTCAGGCTCGGCATGTTCCACTCGACCTGGATTTCGTTCACTCTCCATTTCCGGCTGCTCGGCCTTTCTTTCAAGGTCCTGCGCCGCGAGTAGGCACCCAGAGAATGGCAGTTACACCCTTCCTTTGAGAAGTTACTTCTTCGCGGGTGGCGGGGGCGGCAGCATCTCGACGGTGACGTCGGAGAAGACGGCGGTGGTCTCCGCCTTGTCGTCGTGGGCGCAGACTCCGAGGCCGGCATACATAGGGGAGAAGGGCGCGAGTTCGGTGCTGCCGAGTTCGACGAGGGGTGCGCCGTCCTTGGACGCAAATAGGGTGACCACGTTGCGGCGGCGCTCAAGGCGGAGGCGGGTCGGTCCCTCGATTGGGAAATGGATGGTGCGGGTGATGTCGTCGGCCTTCTCGCGCCATTGCAGTCCCGTAAGACCGGAGCCATGGACGACGGTGTCGGCGTAGACACCGCCGGGTTCGAGATCCTTGCGAATGATGAGTCCGGCTTTGCGATGCGGTGCGCCGTCCGAAACGATTTTGACGTTGGCGGTGATGACGACGTCGCCGGTGATTTTCTTCCAGACGAAGAAGAAGTCGTCGCGGGCGCCCCACATATTGTTGCCGCCTCCGGTGATGCGGTACTCCTTGCGGGCGGCGTCGTAGGCGACGCTGCCTTTGTGGGAGGGCGCGCCGATATCGCCTGCGCCTTCGAAGAGTCCGGGATTAGCGGTGCTCTGGGCGGAGGCGGCGACGGCGAGCACGGCGGCGACGAGTGCGATTCGCGGAAGAGTAGGCATGGGGATTCCTTAGAATACGCTGTTCCAGTAGGCGTGGGTACCGATGTAATGGTCGTCGGGGAGGTACTTGAGGATGGTGCGCCGCACCACGAGCGGGTCGATGGCGCCCTGGATGCGGTAGAGGATTTCGCCTTCGGGGCTGAGCAGGACGGTGTAGGGGACGCCTCCGGCCCAATCGGTGCCGAAGGCGGCGATGCCGTCGGCGGGATCGTTGAAATCGAAGAGCAGGTTTCTGGTTCCGGCGTGCTGCTCCTTGAGGAAGCTGAGGACAAGGCTGCGTTCGTCGGGGGTGTTGATGCTGACGGTGACGACGTCGAAGGGACGCTTGCGGTACATGGCGAGCTGCCGCTGCAGTTCGGGAAATTCGGCGACACAGGGCTCGCACCAGGTGGCCCAGAAGTTGACGAGGAGGAACTTGCCGGTGCCGTTCTTGCGCAGGGCGCGAAGCTGGTCGAGATTGACGGGGTCGAGCGAGACCGCGGCTTTCTCGGTGGCGGCGACTTCGGCGGCGGCGCCGGTCTTTTTGACGGCCCACTTAGTGGAGCATCCGACGGCGGGCGTGTTCTGCACGGCCACCGGCTTGCCGGCGAGGAGCGCGTCGATGGCGTCGCGCGTTTCGTGTTTGGTGACAAGCTCTTCGCGCTGGCTGCTGTCGAGGCGGCCCTGGTAGCGAAGGATGCGCTGGGCGTCGAAGATGAAGGCGTGCGGAGTCGCGGTGGGTCCGTACTTGAGGGAGACGGCTTGCGTTGCACCGTCGGAGAGAGAGGGGAAGTTAAAGTGGCGATATTCGGCGCGGATCTTCATTTCACCGAGAGTATCGCCGACGTCGGTGTGGCCCATTTCGCTGTAGCGGACGGCGCTGGGGTCGTTGGGATTGATGGCGACCACCGCGACGCCGCGACCTTGGTAATCGGCGGTGAGTTGCTTGATGCGCTTCTCGTACATCTGGGCGACGGGGCAGTGATTGCAGGTAAAGACCAGGACGAGCACTTTGGCGGCGCGGTATTCGGCGAGGTTGTGGAGCTTGCCGTCAATGCCGGGCAGGTTGAAATCTGGCGCGGGCGAGCCGACGGGCAGGATGGGGGGCGCTCCCGCGGCGGGATGCGCGACTTCGTCCTGCGCCCGAATGGCGGCGCAGGACAGGACGAGGGCGAGACAGAGTGCGGCTTTGTGCCGGATGATCATGGTGCCTCCTGGTGAATCGCTGGTCAATCGCTGGTGAATCGCTGGTGAATCGCTGCGCGTCAGAACGTCAGGCGAAGTGCTGCCTGGAAGCGGCGCGGAACATTCTTCTGCGTCGTCACCGCACCGAACGCGGTGCTGGTGGGCGTCGTGTTCGGGACGCCGAAACTGACCTGGTTAAAGATATTCAGACCGTCGATGCGCGCCTCCAGACGGACCGATTCGTGAATCGGGATCTGCTTGATGAGCGATGCGTCGGAGGAGTTGTAGGAGGCGGCGCGGATTCCGGCGAAGGTGGGCGAGAGAGTGATCAGGTTGTTGGCGAGCTGCTGCGCGGTGACGCGGTTGAAGACGTTGACGTTGAACCACTGTGCCGCGGTGCGGTCGGCGCTGCCGAGCGGGATGTCCTTCGGATTGCCGGAGAGGAGCACGTTGCCGAAGGCGATAGGCGGACCGCTCTGGTAGGTGTAGACGTAGGAGAGGTTCCAATCGCCGATAAGGATGCGGGGAACGCCCTTGATACCGGGGAGCAGCGGGCGTCCTTTGCCGATGGGGAGCTCATAAACGGCGCTGATCGCGATGTGGTGCGGGTAGTCCTGCGGCGAGAGGTATTTCGCCGGGGCGGCGTCGCCCGCATTGAGGAGGTTATTGGCGGCGAGGAACTTGGAGAAGGTGTAGGTGCCGGAGACGAGATACCCGTGGCTGAAACGTTTTTCGAGTTTCATATTAAGGGCGTCGTACCAGCTCTGGCCGTCATACGTGTAGTAGCCGATGCCGGAAAAGTGGGGGTAAGGGGCGAGCAGCGCGCTGCGGGAGATGACGGATCCCGCGCGTCCGGTGCCGGCGAAGACCGGGATGTTGGCGAAGGGATTGGGCAGGTTCGCGCTCAGGTAGTTGATGGCGGTCTGGTCGCGGACGGGGCTGGTGCTGAGGTACTGATTGGGGAAGGGCTTATAGGATCGCGACACTTCGAGATCCGCCCCGCGGCTGCCGAGATAGCCGACGCTGGCGACGAAGCTGCCGAAGAGTTCGCGCTGGATATCGAGCTGGTACTTCAAGAGCTGCGGGGCGTGGGGATTCTGATTGAAGAAGCTGATGCTGTTGCCGAGATAGGTCTGTGTGCCGAGCGAGGCTCCGGTGGGCTGGAGGATTCCGGTCGGGAAGGGATTGTCGAGGAAGGAGGCGAAGGTGATGCCGCCGTCGTTGGAGGAGATCACGTTCGTCGCCTGGTTGAACCCGGTCTGGATGGCATCCTGCAAACGCACTCCGAGCGAGCCGTAGAAGACGCCGATGCCGCCGCGGATCACGGTGCGGGCGTTGGGGCTGTAGGCGAAGCCAACACGCGGCATGAACTGCGTTTTCGGGGCATTGTACACGGCGCGGGGCAGTCCGTTGACTCCGGCGAAGGTGAGTCCGCCGGCGGGGAGGAACTGGGAGACGGGGATTTCGGGAGTAGGGCTCTGCGCATAGGCTGCCTGCGCCTGCGCAGCAAAGGGCATCGCGGCGGTGGGGTCGAAGCCGAGGGCGGAGCGGTTATAGCGTTCGGTGAGCGCGGTCTGGAATTCGTAGCGCAGTCCGACGTTGATATTCAGCCTGCGGGTGACCTTCCAATCGTCCTGAACGAACCCGGCGATGCTCTTGTCGATCTCGGCGAAGTCGGAGGTGGAAGGCACGGTGATGCTGCCGCCGACGATTCCATAGAGGAACGAGGCGAGCGCCTGTCCGATGGGAGCCGCGGCGGCGTTGCTCAGCGGTCCCACGGTGTAGGCGGTGGTGGCGCTGAAGGCGAGCGGCGTATTCGAGTTGGTGGTGGAGACGCCGGCGCGGTTTTCCGGATTGACACGGAACTCGCCGCCGAACTTGATCTGGTGGGCGCCGTGCATTTTGTAGAAGGTCACTCCGGCGCTGCGGGTCTCGGTGTTCTTATAAAGGGGGGCGCGATCGCCGAGGGAAGTGTACCCGGGGATGGCGAAGCTGGGGAAGTTGCGCTGCGAGGGCCCGAGCGCATTCTGCAGGTACGCGGGGAAGCCCGCGCTGGTGAGTGTGAACTTCTGGCCGGCCTCGTTGGGGCCCTGTGCGCGGACGAAGCTGCTGTCGCTGACGCGGACGTCCATGTTCAGAGTCGGGCCGAAGGAGTAGTTCTCGGAGAAAGCGAAGCCGATTGACTTCTGATAGAACAGGGCGCCGACGGACGGGTTATCGTAGCCGAAAAAATCGACCGAGTGGTTGTCGTTGCGGTTGGTGGTGACGCGGAACATGACGCGGTTCCGGTCGCTGATGTTGTGATCGAACTTGTAGACGGTCGAGTGGTAAATCACGCGGCTGGGCCAGTTGGTGCGGTCGAGGTTGTTAGTGCCGTTGACCGAGCCGGGCTGCTCGGGCAGCGGGTAATAGCTAAGGATATTCTTCGCGACTTTGTTGATGCGGTCGCCGGGGATGATGTTGCCGGGCAGCGGCTGGTTCTGGAAGAGTCCACCGGCGGCGGGGGTGCGGCTGAAGGGGTCGTAGATCTGGTAGACGCTGCCGAGTTTGAGGAGAGCGGAGAAGTCGCCGTTGCGTTCGGCCTCGGTGGGCACGGTGGCAACGATGCCGCCGGCGGTGCCGCCAGAGGCGACGGATTTCACCCAGTTGTAGCCAAAGAGGAAGAAGGTGCGGTTCTTGCCATTGTATACCTTGGGGATATACACGGGTCCGTTGACGGTTCCCCCGGGGTTGGTGATGTTGAGGTTGGCGCGCGGGGTTCCGGCGGCGTTGGCAAAGAAGGAATTGGCATCCAGCTTGGCGGTCTCTTTGTTGAAGAAGGCGCTGCCGTGGATCTTGTTGGTGCCGGATTTCAGGCTGACGTTGACGACGCCGCCTTCGGTCGAGCCGGTGGAGACGTCGAAGGTCGCGGTCTGTACCTTGAATTCGGAGACGACGTCGGCAATCGGCGTCCATGCCTGTCCGACGGCGCTACGCGCTTCGTCGTGGAAGGTGTTGCTGGAGCCATCGAGGGTGAATTCGTTGCGGCTGGAAGGGGATCCGGCCATGGCGTAGGCGGTGTTGAGCGGCTGCCAGGGCTGATCTTTGGCGGGCTCGTCGGTGAAGGCGACGCCGTTGCCGAGGCGGATCATGTTGTCCACGTCGCCCAAATGGATGGGCAGATTGCGGACTTCCTCGGAACTGATGACGCGTCCGACGGCGACGTTGGAGCTTTCGAGGAGGGAGGCATCGGCGGTGACGGTGACGGACTCCGCCTGGCTGCCTACTTCGAGCGTGAGGTTAAGCTCCACCCGATCGTTGACGCTGAGGGTGACGCGGCTGCGGACAAGGTTCTTGAAGCCCGGCTTCTCGGCGGTGATCCGGTAGGTGCCGGGAATGAGGAACGAGGAGCTGTAGTTGCCTTCCGAATTCGACTCGGTGCGCGCGGCGACGCCGGTATCCTGATTCAGGAAGGTGATGGAAGTGGCCGGGATGACGGCGCCGCTGGCATCGGTGACGCGGCCGAGAACGGTCGCGCGGGATTCCTGGGACCAGGCGGTGGCGATCGAAACGGTGGCTGCGATCAGAATACTAAAGAACTGCGTACGGCATGCGAGCATGGATGCCTCCCTTTTCAAAGTTCAAGTTGTAAACGTCGATTGAAGGTGCATGACCTGTCTCCTGGTTCAACTCTCCCGGTTCAACTCTCCTGGTTCAACTCTCCTGGTTCAACGGGTCTCCTGGTTCAACGCGGCGGGGCAGCGGTGGATGGAGGCGCCGGCGTGCCGTCCACGGTCCGGGGCTCCATGAGCTCGCTGCGCGTGCCATCGGGGTCGTAGAGATTCATCTGGCGTTTGCGATTGGTGCCGGTGCGAATTTCCAGGGGCCGGGTGTGGGAAGCGCGCGCGGGGCGGGCTTCCAGGACGGCCTTGGACTTCTCGATATCGGGAACTTCGAGACAGATGTGGTGGAGCGTGCCAAGAGCTTTCAGGTCGGGCATCTGATCATAGAGCATGAACTCGAGGTAGTCGTTGCCCTCGGGGACTTTCATGTTGACCCAACTGAGGACTTTGCCGTCCTTGCTGCCGCGCCAGATCTCCTGGAAGCCGAGGATGCCGCCGTAGAACTTCATAGCGGGTTCGAGCGCTCCCACGATGATGCCGAGGTGGGACATGCGCTGGGAGACGCGCGGTCCGGCGGGGTTCTCGTCGAGGAATTTTCCCTTGGCCTGGACGGTGAGGCCGTCCGGCTCGTACTGCACGATCTCCACCAGGTGGCCGTCGGGGTCGGTGACCATGAAGTTGGAATTCTTGATGCGCCCCTTGGAGACTTTGTCGGGGACCTTCACGCCCTGGGAACGGAGGTAGGCACGCATGGCTTCGGCATCCTCCACCTCAATGGAGACGTGGAGGAGGCGGTCCGTGTTGGCGGTCTTCTCGGGGAAGAGTTCGATGTACTGGCGCTCGTTCACCTTGATAAAGGTGAGCGACAGGCTGCCGTCCGGGTTATCGAGTTTGTAAGGCTCGTCGTAGCCGAGGAAATCCTTGTAGTAGGCGCGGGACTTCGCTATGTCGTGGACGGCGAGGGCGATGTGGGCGACGCCGGTAATCTTCGGGCGCGGCGGAGCGCCGTTCTGCGACCAGACGAGACTGGCCGGGACGAGGGACAGTGCAAGGAGGAATTTCATGGGTCTGGATGACAATCCTATGTCGGAGCAGGCGGCCGGGCAAGTCCGAAAACAGTTGGTTGAACGTTCGCTGAACGTTAAAGCAGGCTCGCAACTCATTGGTTCCGTTGAGAGGAACGCCGGGCGGTCAGTGTAACACTTGCCAAGATCCAGTCGATGACTATTCGATGACCTATTCGATGACAGGGTTAGTCGGGATTACGATGTGCGTTTCGTAGACGGCGTTGATCGCGGTTTCGGAATCGACTCCGCAGCGCACCACCACCTGGTAGGCGGGCGGAAAGGTTGCGTAGCCCTGTTGACGGAAGCGGCGCTCGAGATCGCGAAGCGCGGTAGGCGAGCGAAAGTAATCGCTGGCGGCCTGGGCGCCGGGACTGCCGCGGAAACCGGCGAAGATGAGCATCCGTTCGGGACGGGATTGTCCGGGCTGGCTGGGAAGAACGGTGATCAGCCCGTAGACGGTGGTGTAACGGTGCAGTTGCGGATCGCGCTTTGCCAGATAGCGGTGACCGGCGGACTCGGACCTGAGCCCGAGGACTTCGTCGTTGGCGACGCGGTCCCACCAAATCGAATAGGGTGTGGTTTGTAGGATGCGGGCGAGGAAACGGTCGTAGGCCGGAGCGCCGATGACGACGAGTCCGTTCTCGTGAATTCCACGGTGCTGCACGGCGTACTCCGGCATGGCATGGTAGGTCGCGCCGGCCAGCGAGAGGAGTGAACCGACGGTCATGGCAGTGAAGGCGTCGCTGAAAACCGAGTATCCGCGACTCGGCGCCAGGAAGACCGGACCCCCGAGGTTGTTCAGGTTGAGGTCGCTGTACCAGCGCGAAGCCCACTCGGGAGCAGGTCCGCGTACGTTGGATTCCGGCGGGGCGCCGGGCTGAGAAGGGATGGTGCGGAGCAGGGGCGGCGCACTGAGGAGCACGAGGACGTCGGCTCCATGACGGAGAACTGGCCCCCACGCAGCGCGGACGAGAGGGTCGATCGGGTCGGGATGGCCGAGGCGGAAGACCAGTGCCACGGCGAGCGCGCCGAGGGTGACGGAGGCGATGACGATCCAGGCAAGCCTCGATTTGGGCGGCGCTTTCGCGGGCGGCGGCAAGGGCGGCAGCGGAACGGGTTCGAGGATCGGGGAGGGCAGCGCGTCGGCCCTGGCGACGAAGATCGGGCGATAGCTGCCTTTGGGCAGTTCGATGCGGACTTCGGCGGCGGCTGCTTCCAACTCGTAGTATTCCTGCAGCTTGCGGCGGAGGGCATGGGCGCGGCTGCGGACGCTGGAATCCTCCCCCGGTGAGTAGTTGGTAGGGCGGTGGAGAGCGTTGGTGGCGATCGAGTACTCGGTGATTTCGGCGCCGCGGCCTTCGAGTTCGAGGGTACAGATGTAGCGCAGGAACTGGGCGAGTTGCTCGCTGCGCGCGAGGGTCCGGCTATGCAGGACTTCCTCGCAGGCCCGCGCCTTGGCGTCGCGGTCGGCGATGGTATCGCGCGAGGTCATGTACAGCAAGATTATATACTTGCCTTTGGTCTCGATCAGGGGTGGGCTTCCTGTCCCGGTTACACGCAGCGATTTCGTCAAGGGCGTGCCGCTTTATATCCGCACGTGGGAGTAACGCAAGGGCATGGCGCGCGAGACGTGTCCTGCGATGAGGTCGCACCAGGAATGAGATTCACGCGTGCCGCCGTTTGTAGGGTGGATCTTTCGCCTGCCAACTCTGGCAGCTGCCTGTCCTGTTTTTCCGAAGACGGGCGTCAGTTCTTCGGGCTCGATCTCGGGTCGGTCATCACCTTGGAGTCCACCGAAAACCGTTTATAGTTGCTCCATTGAATCTCCTGATCCTCGGCCAGCC
>JAOAPT010000450.1 GCA_025463045.1 Candidatus Solibacter sp. | reverse complement strand
CGCTGGAAAAATTGGCGGAGCGCCTGCACAAGACGGAGCGCCACGTGCTGGTGTGCGGAGCGCGCCGGCAACCGCGCAAGATGCTCGAGCGCGCCGATTTTGTCGGCCAGATCGGGCAGGAGAATATACTGCCGCACATCGAGGCGGCGCTGGCGCGCGCGCGGGTGCTGCATCACAATGCCGACACGCGTAAAACGGCGTAGGATACGCGCTAATTCTCGCGCCGGTGCGGCGTCTTCACTTCCATGAGGGATCGGCAGCAACTGGCGAAATGGATTATGACCTTCGTCCTGGTGACGCAGGCAATCCTGGGGTTCATCCTGGACTGGAGTCCGAATCATCTGCTCAGCCCCGAATGGCATGCGCACGCTCGCTTTCACGGCGCGCTCTTGCTGTTCCTGCTGACCGGCGTTTCCGGCACCGGACTTTGGCTGCTCTGGCGCAAATCGAAGGAGCCCGAGGTCGCGCTTAAAGTCGCCGCACTGATCTCCTTCTCCTTCTGGACGCCCTTTTTCTACGTCACGTATCTCCTGCCGAGCGCCACTTTGTGGGCCGGACAGCCCGGGACTGTGCCGCACATCGCCGGCTGGGTTTTCTACCCCAACGTCGCGGTGGCCGCGCTCTTTCTGGTGATGACGGGAGCTGCGTGGCGGCTCGCCCGAACCCGCGCATAAGTCCACGGCCGATGCAGCCGGCCCGCCCCGCGTTATAGTGGGATTTCCTTCCCATGGGCCGCATTCGCATTCTTCCCGACCAGGTCGCCAACAAAATCGCTGCCGGCGAGGTGGTGGAACGTCCCGCTTCGGTCGTCAAGGAACTGCTCGAGAACTCCCTCGACGCGGGTTCGACTGAAGTACGCGTCGAAGTCGAAGCCGGCGGCCGCCGCCTGATCCGCGTCGTCGACGATGGCTGCGGCATGCTGCGCGACGATGCGCTGCTCGCCTTCGAGCGGCACGCCACCAGCAAATTGCGCGATGTCGGCGATCTGCTTTCCATCTCCACGCTGGGATTCCGCGGCGAGGCGTTGCCTTCGATCGCCTCTGTCTCGCGCCTGCTTCTCGAAACGCGTTCATTGGAAGAGCCCACCGGCACGCGCATCGAAATCGCCGGCGGCAAGATGCTGCGCTGCGAGGAAGCCGCGCTCGCCGGCGGCACCGTGATCACCGTCCGCGATCTCTTCTACAACGTTCCCGCGCGCCGCAAATTTCTGCGTACGGAGCCGACCGAGTTGGCGCACATCGCGTCGCTGGTGACGCACTACAGCCTGGCGCATCCCGACAAGAGTTTTCGCCTGAGCACCGGGCCCACCGAACTCCTCAGCGTCACGCCCGTCGCCAGCATGAAGGAGCGCGTTTACCAGGTCTTCGGCAGCCAGATACTCGACGAGTTGGTGGAAATCGGCGTACGCGAGCGCGATCTGTTTCTGCCGCCGCCGAGCGTGCCGCCCTCGCAGGCGATCGCGGAGTATCGCAGCGCGGAGCCGGAAGATCCGCCGTTCCGCCGCTTCCGTCTCACGGGATTTTTCTCGCGCCCGCAGATTCAGAAATCGAATCGCAACTCGATCTATATTTTCGTCAACGGCCGCCTGATCCGAGACCGGCTCGTGCTGCACGCGCTCTCCTCCGCGTATCACAATCTGATGCCGTCCTCGGCTTACCCGTTCGCGCTGTTGTTCCTCGAATGCGACGCCGAAGAGGTTGACGTAAATGTGCACCCGTCGAAGACGGAAGTGCGCTTTCGCCATGGGTCGTTCCTCCACGATTTCATTCGCGACAGCATCCGCGAACGCCTGATGGAGGCCCGTCCCGCGCCCACGTTTTCACCAGTCGCGATGGCCGCGCCACCCGCACAGGCGGCACAACTGCCTTATTCCGAATTCAGCCAGATGATCGAGAACGAGCAGCCCGCCGGGTCTGGGTTGGTGGAGGCATCGATGGATGCGGTGCCGCCACCGCCGCCACACTTCGGCGAGCCGTCGATGCCCGAGTTCACACTGCGCGCCTCCGCACCGCCCACGCCTCGTCTCGACTTCAGCGCGCCGCCGATCGAAGTGATGCCCGGACCGCCGCCCTCGGGCAAGCTCTCGCGCCGACTCGATATGCACGGCGAGTTTCCCGCCGACGCGATCCCCGCGACCGAAATGTCGCTTACCGGGCTAAGCGAGCTGCGGCCGCTCGGACAGATTCACGAAAGCTTCATAATCGCCGCCGGACGCGATGGCCTGTGGATCATCGATCAGCATGTGGCGCACGAGCGCATTCTGTTCGAACAGGTTCTCAAGCAGCGCGCCGCCGGACGTGTGGAAACGCAGCGGCTGCTGATGCCGATGATTCTGCAGCTCAGCGCCGAGCAACAGATCGATTACGCGCGCATCGCCGACGAACTGCACGCTTCCGGCTTCGAGACCGAGCCGTTCGGCAACCGCACCATCGCCGTGAAGGCCGCGCCCGCCGCGGTCGGCCCGCAGGATCTGGAGCGCATCATTTTCGAGATCCTGGAGATTGCCGAAAACGAGATGCGGACGAATTCGCTGGACGATCTGCGGCGCAACATCTGCGCGTCGATCGCCTGCCGCGCCGCGATCAAGATCAACATGCGTCTCGATCTCGCCAAGATGGAATGGCTGCTGCGCGCGCTCGCCGCCACCGATTGCCCAATGAGTTGTCCCCACGGACGCCCGATCGCGATGCACTACTCCACGCGCGAAATCCTCAAGGCCTTCCATCGAATCTGACGCGTAACGCCAAGTGGTCGGTCGAGCGTTGGGCGCCGTTCTCCTGACTTCCTCGACGCCCATATCGCGTAGCGATCTCGAGCGCGCAGCGCTCCCCTGAAAATGACGCGCCAAGAAGCGATCGTAGATTTTCATCCCTTGTTGTGGCCCCGAACGGGCCATGGAGAACTCCGTTGAAGAAAACACGCACCAGTCGGAGCCGCGACGGTTACGGAGCGGTGGTCACGCGGCCACCGCTTCC
>JAOAPT010000323.1 GCA_025463045.1 Candidatus Solibacter sp. | reverse complement strand
ACTCCAGACGAATCCGTGGATTTGGAGGAAGAGGCGGCGGAACGAAGGCCCGGACCGCTTCTCTCTCGTACGTCTTGACGAAATAGCGTCCGAGTCTTTGATTCTTTTCCAGTCGAAAATCCTTTCGTTGTCGATTCCCTAACGAAAGGATACACCGTTTTCGTTTCGTCCGTGCTAGGAACCGAAATCGCGCGCACTACTTCGCGTCCCGCCAATTCGGCCCGTGCCCCACGTCCACTAGGAGCGGCACCTTCAACTCGTACGCCCCTTCCATCTCCCTCTTCACCAGCCGCGACACTTCCTCCAACTCGCCCGGCGGACATTCGAACACCAGTTCGTCATGCACCTGCAGCAGCATCCTCGATTCATACCCCGCCGACGTAAACGCCTGATCGATCCGCACCATCGCCAGCTTGATCAAATCCGCGGCCGTCCCCTGTAGCGGCGAGTTCACCGCCGTCCTCTCCGCAAACCCGCGCGCGTTCGGATTCCGTCCATTGATTTCCGGGATCGGACGCTCCCTTCCGAACAGCGTCTTCGTCACGCCCGACTGCCGCACCTCCGCGATCGTCTCGTCGATGAAGCGCTTCACCCCCGTATACCGCGCGAAATAATTCTTGATGTATCTCTCCGCCTCGCCTCGCGAAATCCCCAACTGCGCCGCCAGCCCGAACCCGCTGATCCCGTACACGATCCCGAAATTCACCGCCTTCGCGTCACGCCGCGCCTCGGCCGTCACCATCAGCGGCGGCACCCCCATCACCTCCGCCGCCGTCCGCGTGTGGATGTCCTCGCCGTCGCGGAACGCCTGCACCAGCAGCTCATCGCCCGACATGTGCGCCAGCAGCCGCAGTTCGATCTGCGAGTAGTCCGCCACCAGCAGCGTCCACCCGTCCCGCGGCACGAACGCCGCGCGGATCTCCCGCCCCAACGCCGTACGAATCGGAATATTCTGCAGATTCGGATTGCTCGATGACAGCCGCCCCGTCGCCGCCCCCGCCTGATTGAAGCTCGTGTGCAGCCGCCCCGTCGCCCCGTCGATCAGCGCCGGCAGCGCGTCCACATACGTGCCCTTCAGCTTCGTGAGCTGCCGGTACTCCAGCACTTTGCGCACGATCTCGTGCTCCGCCGCGAGCTCGTCGAGCACGTCCGCCGCCGTCGATACCACCTTCCCCTTGCCGTATTTCACCGGCGCCGGAAGATTCAAGTCCTCGAACAACACCTTCCCGAGCTGCTGCGGAGAGCTGATGTTGAACGGCTTCCCAGCCAGTTCGTGGATCTCCGCCGTCAGCCGCGCAATCTCCGTCTCCATCAGCCCCGAGAGCCGCTTCAACTCCACGCCGTCGATCCGGATCCCAGTGCGCTCCATCCGCGCCAGTACGCCCGTCAACGGCAGTTCGATCTCCTCGTACAACTTCCGCAAACCGCGCCCGTCGATCGACGGCACCAGCTGCTGGTACAACTCCAGCGTGATATCCGCGTGCTGCTCCGGCGCCGCGCCCAGCTTCAAGTCCAGCCGCCGGTGCGCCTGATTCTCCAACGAGCATCCTGTCGGTTCCGCGTCCAGCAAGAATCCGTACAGCATCACATCGTGTAGAAACCCCTGCGCCTCCACGCCCAGCCGCCCCAGTTCGAGAATCGTCGCCTTCACATCGCACGCGATCTTCACCGCCGCCGCATCTTCCAGCCACGGCCTAAGCTCCGCCAGAAAATCGCTCGACACCACGCACGCCTCGCCGGCCCGCCGGGCGAGCCCGATCGTATCCAGCGCAAATTCGCCTTCCGCCGATTTCGAAATCGCCACCGCGACCGGTCCGCCCGCCGCCTCCGCAAGCCAGCCGCACAACTCCTCCGCGCTCCCGATCACCGTGTACCGCCGCTCACGCGTATCCTCGCTCGGCCCGAGCTCTTTGAGCAAACTGTGGAACTCCATCTCCTTGTAGATCGCCTTCAGCAGCGCCGGGTCGGCCTTCTGCGCCCTCACCGAATCGAGCGTGAATCCGATCGGCACTTCGGTGTCGATCGTCGCCAGCCGCTTGCTCATCCGGATCCGTTCCACGTTGTTCTGCAGGCTTTCGCGGTACATCTTCCGTTCGACCTCGGCCGCACGCTCCAGCGCCGCCTCCACCGAACCGAACTTCTCGATGATGTCCTTCGCGCCTTTGTCGCCGATCCCCGGAGCGCCCGGAATGTTGTCCACCGAATCGCCCTTCAACGCCAGCAGATCCGCCACCTGGTCCGGCCGCACGCCCATGAAAACCTTCACTTTTTCCGGGTCGTAAATCTCATCGTCCTTCGCCGGATTGAGCATCGACACATGCTCCGTCACCAGTTGCAGCATGTCCTTATCGCTCGACACGATCACCACGTCGAGCCCAAGCCCTTCCGCGCGCCGCGCCATCGTCCCGATCACATCATCCGCTTCGAAGCCCGGGAACTCTAGAATCGGAATCCGCATCGCCTCCAGGACGCGCCGCACGAACGGAATCTGATCGAGCAAATCCGGCGGCGTCTCCGTGCGATTGGCCTTGTATTCCGCGAACTCCTGCACGCGATGCGTGGCCTCGCCGCTCTCGAAAATCGCGGCCACAAACGGTGGGTCATACTGCTTCGACAACTTCCGCAGCATGTTGTTAAAGATGTAAACCGCTTCGGTGGAGAACCCCGTGCTTGTGCGCATCGGCGGTGCGCCCGTCCGCGCCCTCGCATGGTACGCGCGAAAAATAAATCCGAACGAGTCGATGAGAAACAGCTTCTGTCTGGCCACTTGGCCCATGATACCCGACGCAGCAGACGCGGGCCCCAATCCTAATCCGGGCCGCGACCGTCACCCGCGCTTTGGCGAGCGAGGGAGCCGTGATCGCCGAAGAGGGCCACCGCTTGCGCACGCGCGCCGCTCAGATGCCTAGTGCCCGTCCCCGTCGCCGTGATCGCCGTCCCCGTGATCGCGACCGCCGCCGCCAGGCGTCGTGGCCGTCGTCGAAGGATTCCCGTTCGCCGCGGCCAGCGTAGTCCCTGCCGTATTCCACGGCCCTTGCACACCCACCCCGACCTGCGACAGCACACCGATCGCTGCCATCGCCAGGAATGCAATCAGCAGCGAATATTCCACCAGATCCTGTGCAAGATCCTCGTGGAAAAATAACGCGAGTCGTCGAAAGATTCTACGCACCTGTAGGTAAGCCTAGTCCTAACCCCTCGCTCTAAAAATTGGGAACAGCCCTGATAGCCGTACTATCAAACGACTCTCGTCATCGCCTGCCGCATCGAAGTCTCCAGCCCCAGGATCGCGTCCGTCACCTTCCGGCTGATCGTCTCCATGTTGCACAGCAGTTGAATCCGGTGCCGCCGCGTCGCCATCGCGGCCTCGCTCAACACGTAGCCCAGCAGCCCGCACGGCTCCGCGATACTCACCAGCATGATGTCGCGCGTCAGCGGAATATCATCGCTCAGCACGGCATTCGCCAGCCGCACCTTCACGTACTGCTGCGGCTTGTTGTCCACCAGCGGGAAGCGCTCCACGTCGATGATCCACAGCAGCTTCGATTTCTCGTGCCGCAAAATTCCCTGCGAGATCAACGACTGCAGCGCCTCGCCTTCCAGGTCGTCGCGCTGCTGAAAAATCTCTTCCAGCCACTCGCGCACGGTCTTCAGGTCCGAGCGGCTTGCCATGTGGGCCAGCACCCGATCCAGCGTCGCATCGCCCGTCGGCTTGGTGTCGATGATCTGGATACTCTCCGTATCCGTATCGATTTTGCGCGCCAGCGCGAGATCGAAAAACACCGCCCCCACCAGCGCGTACGCAGTGCCGAACTCGCGCGTACTGCGCAGCCCGCCGTTCTTTTCATCTACCGCGAGCAGGACGACTTCTTCCAACATGCTCAGCATGGCAACTCCCCCTGGATATGCAAAATCTGGTGCAGTCCACTCATGTCGAAGACCTTCTTCACGTGAGCGTTCATCGAGCAGATCGTGAACTCGACACTCTTCCCTTGCGCCGCGCGCGCCGCCTGAATCACCGCCCGCAAGCCCGCGCTCGAGACATAGTCGACCCCCGCGAAATTCGCCGCCACCTTCCCATTTGCGCCGATCGCCGCCCGCAGCGCAGCCTCGAGTTCGTCCGCCGACTCCGCGTCCACTCGCCCGCGCACGCCGACGATGCACCATCCGGCTCGGGTCTCTTCCGTCAACTGAATCATAGGTTCCTCAGGAAATGGGCTGCTCGCCCGTGTCGATATGCGCCAGCGGCCGTCGCATGCGTAATTGATTCCACTCGCCGGCGCGTTCGTAGCGAAGATCGCGCATAATTTCGCGCACCAGATGGATGCCCAGGCCGCCGATCGGGCGTTCCGCCAAAGGAGCGTTCACATCCGCCGCCGGCGCCGTCGTCGGGTCGAACGGCCGCCCGCGATCCGCGAACTCCACCACCACGCCATCGGAAACGGCGCGCAGGCGCACCCGCGCGGAATTCTCCACGCCTTCGCAGCCCCCGTGTCGCACCGTGTTCACAAACAACTCCTCCAATACAAGGTTCAACTGAAACTCGGCGTCTTCAGTGAGGGCGTTCTCCCGGCAAAACCGGGAGACCTCGGCGGCGAGCCGCCCGAGTTCCTTCAAATTCCCATTTAATGAAAAAACGGCTTCCCTCAGAATTGCCTGATTGTGCCACAGCGCACGGTGCCCTTTCAATAGGCGGATAGTTATCCCGGAACTTCAGTCCAGGAAGTCCGCCGGCCGTTCCCACTGCCCCGAATCGGCCGAACGGAACACCGCGTCGATCACCGCCATATTCCGCACCGCGTCCTCCAGCGGCACCGGCGGCCGCCCGCCTTCGCGAATCGCGCGCGCAAACTGGTCGCACTGGATCGTGTACTGATCGCACGCCGGGAGCTCCTCCGTCTCACGCCCGCCGCCCACCAGGTCGCGGCCGTCGTCGATGTAAATCCGCGACGTCCCGCCCGGCGTGGTGTTGAACGGAATCTCCGGGAAAATTCGTGCTTTCGTGCCGTAAAAGCACATGCTCTGCTGCCCCGCGATCTGCGTGCTGCACGTGAAAATACAGTGGCCCGCCGGAAATTCCAGAATCGCCGAGGTCAGCATATCGATATTGCCGAACCGTGGATCGCGCGTGATCGCCGCCGACACCCGCACCGGTTCCTCGCCGAACACCATCCGCGCCGTCTTGATCGGATAGCAGCCGATGTCCATCAGTCCGCCGCCCCCAAACTCGCGGATGTTGCGGATATTCTCCGCCTCCAGTTTGAAGTAGCTGAACGTTCCCACCGCCGACCGCAATTCGCCAATCCGCCCCGCCCGTACCAGCTCGATAATCCGCACCCACTGCGGATGCGATTGCACCATGAATGCCTCGCCGATCACCACCCCCGTGCGGTCGCGGACCTTCATCAGCTCCAGCGCCTCCGCGGTGTTCAGCCCGATCGGCTTCTCGCACAGCACGTGCTTCCCCGCCTCCGCCGCGCGAATCGACCACGGCACGTGCAGGTGATTGGGCAGCGGATTGTAAATCGCGTCGATATCCGGATCCGCAATCAGCTCTTCATACGACCCGTACGCCTTGGGAATATCCAACTCGTGCGCCGCCGTCTCCGCCCGCTGCTGGTCGCGCGACGCGATCCCCGCGACTTCGCAGAACTGTCCCGCCTGCATCGCAGGAATCACGCGGTTCACCGCAATCCGCGCCACCCCGAGTATTCCCCATCGAACTTTCTTCATGCCCCGCATTGTACCGCTTGGTAAGACGGGCCTCCGGGCCTTCTCGTGCCCGCCTCGGCGCCCGCACCCGAGCCCTCACGCTCCCCCCGTCCGCCACGCTTTTCATTTCAAGTGTTCCAGCTTCATCTCCACCGACTTTCGAGGCGGCGTCGATCCGAAAGTCGTCTCCGTAACTTCCGCCCACTCGCCTTTCTCCGTCAACCGCATCGTATTGCTGACCTTCAGAGGGCCCGCCGTATAGCCCCATGCAAATCCCCCCGGCGTCACTTTCAGTTCAGTGTCCAGGTAGTGGCCGTCGTTATACGCCCGGAAACGATAGGTGGATGTCTCGGTGTCGTACGCAATCGTCGCCAGCGCGCGAAACGCCACCGACCCGTCGCTATTTCGCCCCGTACCCTCGATGAGCATCACCAGGCCGTCCAGTTTGTACTGGATCTCCTCCGATTGCGTCAACTTGATCGGTTCGCCCGGACCGCGGGAAACGCTGGCCGGGCCCGACCATTTGCCGGTCAGAAATTCCAGCTTCTTCATCGCCTCCCTCTGGGCCGCGACATTCGGCTGTTGGCCATAACAGACTGCGCCGAGTCCGGCGAGGAACGCACAAAGAGTCCATTGCATCCGCTCAGTGTACCGAAACCGGAAAACCGCCGCGTCCGGCGTGTTGACGTGCCGTTTCAGACCATTACAACTTCTGACAAGCACCTTACGCACACCGCGCTATAGTGAGGATTCATGCCTCGTTTTCTTGCGGGGTTCCTGGTCGTTTCCGGCTTGCTCGGCGCGGCCCGCGACACCGTGATCTTCGATACCGATTCCGGCCTGTTCGGCGACGATGGAGCGGCGCTCGTCATGCTCGCCCGCAGCCCCGCCCAGATCGCCATTCAGGGAATCACCATCGTTCCCGGCAACGTCTGGGCCCCGCAGGGCGCCGAGTACATGTTCCACATCCTCGACCTGCTGAAGCGCTCCCAACTCACCGTGGCCACGGGCGCCGAATCGCCCCTCATCCACACCACCGCCATGTCCAAGGAGTTCGACCGGCGCTGGGGAGGGCTCGGCTATACCGGCGCCTTCGCGCAGGATCCCGCAGCCGTCATCCCCGCGCCCGGCAGTAAGCTCAGCACTCGCAAGGCGCGCCGCGATGCCGTCAACTTTCTCATCGCCGAGATCGAACGCCACCCCGGCGAAATCACCATCCTCGCCCTCGGCCCAATGACCAACATCGCCCTCGCGCTGCGCATGAAGCCCGATATCGAAACCAAGATCAAGCGCATCGTCTTCATGGGCGGCAATATCCGCGTACCCGGCAATGCCACCCCCGCCGCCGAATTCAATTTCTGGTTCGACCCCGAGGCGGCGCGCATCGTCCTTCGCTCCCGCATCCCCAAGAAGATGATGTTCGGCCTCGACATCTGCAATCTCGCCAAAATCAAGAAGGCCGAATTCGACCAGATCGCCAACGTCCGTTCGCCGATTACCGACATCTTCCGCGAAGATCTCGGCAACCGCTACCCCGGCTTTCTAAAGAAGCCCGATGCCATCGGCTACATGTGGGATTCCCTCGCCGCGGCCTTTCTGCTCGACCCGGATTTCGTCACCAAATCCGAGTCCCGCTACGTCGATGTGCAAACCACGTGGGGCCAGTTCTACGGTTCCACCACTCCCCTCGACCGCCGCGCGACCCCCGCCGCAACGCCCGTCACCGTGATGCTCGGCCTCGATTTCAAACGCGTCTTCACGCTCTACAAAAACCTGCTCACCAAGGCGGAGTAACCATGCAGATCCTCGCCGTCGCCGAACCTGCGCAAATCGAGCAGGTGCGGCTCCTCTTTCAGGAATACTGGGATTCCTTCGATTTCACGCCCTGTTTTCAGAATTTCTCGCAGGAGGTCGCAGCCCTTCCCGGCGATTACGCGCCGCCCGGCGGAGCGCTCGCCCTCGCCCTCGTCCAAGGCCGTCCCGCCGGTTGCGCCGCGCTCCGCCGCATTGATGATGCTCGCGGCGAGGTAAAGCGCCTCTACGTGCGCTCGGAATTCCGCGGCCTCGGCCTCGGTAAGGCGCTGCTCGATTGGGTGATCGCCCAAGCCCGCGCGCTCGGCTACCGCGAAGTCGTCGGCGACACCATGCCCGTGATGGAGCGCGCTCTCGAAATGTACCTGCGGTACGGCTTCCAGCGCACCGGCCCTTACGCCGCGAACCCCACACCCGGCGCGATCTATATCCGCTTCCGCCTCACGTCTTGAACCGTTCCTCGATCTCCACCTGATACCCGCTCGCCAACCGATTGGTTTCGTTCGCCATCCCGACCACCGCCATCAGTTCGGCGAACATCTGAACGTGCTCGCCAGTAAGCCTTTAGCTTAGCTATGGCGAAAATATTCGCTCAGGGTCCGGTTTGCCGACGAATCGCCCGGAATGGTGTTCAGCTTCGCCGGAATCCCCACTGCTGATACGGGATGCCTTGATCGCTGGTGATCAGAACGTCGAAACGGGCTTCTTCAGCAGCCTTGAGCAATTCACCGCTCTTGATGCCGATCGAATTCAGGTATGCGACCGTAACGACCTCATGCTCTGGAAGGAGGCCCCTCACTTTGTGGGGAATGTTTTCATCGCATAGGACGCGCATGGATTACGGCGTCAGTTGATGGCTGTGATGGAATTCGATGATCCTGCGA